>NZ_JANJGQ010000021.1:0-88147 GCF_030847595.1 Pseudoalteromonas sp. 20-92 | reverse complement strand
CAGCGATGGGCAAACGGTGCATGGATAAATCTGCCCGACCAAGGTGAAAACAGTAATGATGCAACACTTAAAACATTCCCAATACCGAGTGGAATAGCTTCAACGCGCCTTAGGGTTCAACTGCAAGCACCAAGTGGTCAACAAGTCGGTGTACAAGATATTAGTATTACGGGAGCAAGTATGGGGTCTGAAGCACCAGAACCTACACCAGAGCCAGAAGAACCTGATGCAAGTAATGTTGTTAACTTAATTAATGCAGCTGATACTTCTATTACTTACAGTGAGAACTGGCATTCGAATAGAGACCGAGCGCACGATGGTAACTTGCGAAATATTGCAACAACTACTTCTGATGGTACTAGTGCTGGCGGTGGTGGCGTGTTTATCGCGTTTGATTTTGGAGCCCCATTTACCAACTTCACAGTGACAATGAAAGAGACCAACAATGGCCCGCACCAAGTTGACTTTTGGAGAGTTCAGCGATGGGCAAACGGTGCATGGATAAATCTGCCCGACCAAGGTGAAAACAGTAATGATGCAACACTTAAAACATTTCCAATACATAGTAGCGTAGCTTCAGCGCGCCTTAGGATTCAACTACAAGCACCAAGAGGGCAACGAGTTGGTGTACAGGATATTGGCATTACCGGTATCGCAAGATAACATTTAACTATTTTGGTCTTGTTAATTAAACATTAACAAGGCCAATTTTTCAGTTATTCTGAGTTTTATTGGCAGATGCAATGCTCTCCTTAATTGGAAAAACACATTTTTGGAATAAAAGAAGTTAAATTCAAAGCAATAAGCATGGAACCTTCATATCATACAATATTGGAAACCACCTAACTTAATAGGTTTATTAACAGAGGAACTCGGGTTAATAATTGAGTGTGAAGGAACCACGTAGGCAATAAACTCCCCTCATTGATAAAGTGATTAATGCGGGGAGTTTAACGTTTTCAGATATTGAAAACGTTTATGTGTATCTTTTTTACACTAACCTGTCATGGTGACAAACTCTTCTGAGCCAGTCGGGTGAATAGCCACAACTGCATCAAAATCAGCTTTAGTTGCGCCCATTTTCATGGCAACTGCAAAACCTTGAATCATTTCATCAACCGCAAAACCAATACCATGTAGGCCAACTACTTTTTCGTCTGGGCCGGCACATACAAGCTTCATTTTACAAGGCTGGCGATGTTTAGTTACCGCTGTGTACATAGCCGTAAAGCCAGATTGGTAAATCTTAACGTTTTCTTCGCCATACTGAGAAATAGCTTCTTGTTCAGTAAGGCCAATAGTACCAATTGGTGGGTGACTAAATACAACAGTAGGAACTAGACTGTAATCCATTTTTAAATCATCAGGTAGTTCTTTATTAAATAAACGCTCTGATAAAGTACGCCCTGCTTTAACTGCTACAGGCGTAAGTTCAATACCGTTTTCGATAATATCGCCAACCGCGTATACATTTTTAGCTGTGGTATTTTGAAACTCATCAACTTTAACAAAACCATCGCTGTTAACTTCTACGCCGGCAGCAGCTACATTAATTGCGTCTGTTGTTGGCTGGCGGCCAATTGCCCAAATTACTTGGTCAACGTTATGAGTTTTGCCATTATCTAAATGTAGCGTTACAGAGCCATCATCTTCTTTAACTAATTTATGAGGTACAGATTCTGTATGAAGAGTAGGGCCTTCAGCAGCCATAACATCAACAAGTGTTTCAACTATGTATGGGTCAAAGTTACGAAGTGGAGAATGTTTACGAACAAATAAATGTGTTTCAGTACCTAAACCGTGTAATACACCAGCAAGTTCGACGGCTATGTAGCCTGCGCCAATAACGGCAACACGCTTAGGTTGCTCTTTTAGTTCAAAAAAGCCATTTGAATCGATACCGTGCTCAGCGCCTTCAATATGCGGAATGCTTGGGCGACCACCTACTGCAATTAATATATGGTCGGCTGTGTAGTGCTCGCCGTTTACTTCAACTGTTTTATTATCTACAAATTTAGCAAAGCCTTTAATTACAGTAACGCCATTGCTTGCAAGGCCACTGTCGTAACCTTTATGAATTCGGCCTATGTAGGCTTCACGGCTTTCTACTAACTTGCTCCAATCAAAGCCTTTAACTTCAACATTAAAGCCGTAATCTGGGGCATATAAATTAATTGCTTCAGCAACCTGAGCACCGTGCCACATTACTTTTTTAGGTACGCAACCCACGTTTACACATGTGCCGCCCATGTGTTTTGCTTCTATAAGTGCTACTTTAGCGCCACGCATTGCCGCTCTATTTGCAGAGGCAATACCACCACTGCCACCACCGATTGCAATATAATCAAAGTGTTGTGTCATTTTATGTCCTTAGGCGTTGAGTTTTATGCGTATTAGCATAACATTAAGTTTTAAAAATAAAGAGTGTTTAGGTGACCTATGTTTAGTAAAAAAACATTCGAATTTCTTGCTCAGCTTGATCAAAACAATAATAGAGACTGGTTTAATGACCATAAATCACAGTATGAGGAATACGTAAGAGGGCCCGCTTTAGATTTCATTAGGCAAATGCAAGCACCACTTGCTGAGGTTTCTAGCCATTTTGTCGCATCAGATAAAAAAGTCGGCGGTAGTTTAATGAGAATCCATAAAGACGCGCGTTTTAGTAAAGATAAAACCCCATATAAAATTAATGTAGGAATTCAATTCCGCCATTTTATGGGAAAAGACGTGCACGCTCCGGGTTTTTACTTTCACTTAGCAAATGACGAATGTTTTATAGGTGCTGGTATTTGGCGACCAGAATCAAAGGCGCTTAACGCAATTAGAACCTGCATAGATGAAAACCCAAATAGCTATAAAAAAGCAATTTATGATGAGCAATTTAAATCTATATTTGAAATGTCAGGAGAGTCGCTAAAACGCCCACCAAGAGGTTTTGAAAAAGAGCATCCCTTAATAGATGAGCTCAAACGAAAAGACTTTATAGCCATTAGCCCACTTACTCAAAAGCAAATATGCAGCAATAACCTAGTTGATACGGTAGTAGGGCGTGTTGATCTTTGGTGGGTGAATTTGCAGCAGTGTGTTTGGTTTTTAGGCAAGGCAGAGCCTATATAGTGTGGTATTCCCCATAAATAGGCGATAACGCAGCATAGATACCAAACATGCGCTGCCCTTTGGGTTCTTTCTAGGGACGATTAACTCTTTGTTGCTCGGTTTTTACTTAGCCCACTAGGTTACAAACCTCGCGCCGTGATTTAATCGCCCCTAGATTGAACAAATTTCAATCCACAAAGTTCAACACGCCCTAGAGCGTTATAAAGTGGCGGATTCATTAATGGGTTATTTGTGCTTTGCTTTAGAGCAACCCTATTAAAATTACACAACTTAAAAGCAGTTGAGTTGTTTTTTTACTTTTAGACCCAATTTAAAACGTAATGCATTAACGCAAAGAGAGTATTTATGAGCAACCCACTAATTGGCCTTGAAGGCTTACCACCATTTTCAAAAATAAAGCCTGAGTACGTAGTACCAGCACTAAAAGACGGTATTGAGCTTTGTCGTAAAGCCATTGATGACGTGCTAGCGAAAGGTTCGTACACGTGGGATGACTTAGTATTACCCCTTGAAGAAGCCGACGACAAATTATCGCGCATGTTCTCCCCTGTATCGCATTTAAATTCAGTAATGAATAACGACGAATTACGTGAAGCTTACGAGCAATGCTTACCGTTAATATCTGAATATTCAACATTTGTAGGTCAGCACCAAGGTTTATACAACGCGTATAATACGCTTTATAACAGCGACGAATTTAAAACGCTGACTACAGCACAACAAAAAACAATTACTAATGCGCTTCGTGATTTTAAATTATCGGGTATTGCATTAGCACCGAAGCAGCAAAAACGCTACGGCGAAATTAGCGCGCGTTTATCAGAACTTGCCTCAAAATTTGGCAACAACGTAATGGATGCCACACTTGCTTGGCACAAACACATTACTGATGAAAGCGACTTAGCTGGCTTGCCAGAATCTGCTTTAGCGCTTGCAGCTGATACTGCAAAAAGTAAAGAGTTAGACGGTTGGGTATTTACCCTTGATTTTCCGTCGTATTTACCAATTATGACTTATGCCGATAACCGCGAACTCCGCAGAGAAACTTATACCGCGTTTTCTACGCGCGCATCAGATCAAGGCCCTAATGCCGGTGAATTTGATAACTCAGAGATTATGAGTGAGGAGCTTGCGCTTCGCCATGAACTTGCACAGTTACTAGGATTCAACAGCTACGCTGAAAAGTCACTGGCAACTAAAATGGCCGAAACACCGGCGCAAGTATTCTCGTTTTTAGAAGACCTAGCGGCTAAATCAAAACCACAAGCAGAGCAAGAAGTGGCGGAGTTAAAAGCCTATGCTGAGCAAAAACATGGTATTTCTGAATTAGAAGCATGGGATTTTGGTTACTACAGCGAAAAACTTAAGCAAGAAAAATACGCTATTTCAGATGAAGTACTACGCCCTTACTTCCCTGCAAATAAAGTATTAAGTGGCTTATTCGAAACCGTTAACCGCTTATTTGGTATTAGCGTAAAAGAAGTTACTGACTTTGATACTTATCACAAAGATGTACGCTTTTTTGAAATTGTAGATAGCAGCAATACCTTACGTGGACGTTTTTACCTCGATTTATATGCGCGCGACCGTAAACGCGGTGGAGCGTGGATGGACGACTGTATGGGTCGTAAAGTGCGTGCTAACGGCGAACTACAAACTCCAGTGGCTTATTTAGTGTGTAACTTTAATAAAGCGGTTGGCGATAAACCTGCATTGTTTACTCATGACGAGGTGACAACCTTATTCCACGAGTTTGGTCATGGTATTCACCACATGCTTACACAAGTTGATGCTGCTCCTGTTGCGGGTATTAATGGCGTAGCGTGGGATGCGGTAGAGCTTCCTAGTCAGTTTTTAGAAAACTGGTGTTATGAAGAAGAAGCATTGAGCTTTATTTCAGGTCATTATGAAACGGGCGAGCCGTTACCTAAAGAGCTACTTGATAAGCTACTAGCGGCTAAAAACTACAACTCAGGCATGCAAATGCTACGTCAAATTGAGTTCTCGTTATTCGACTTTAAAATCCACAATGATTATAAAGCGGGTGAAGAGTGTCAAATTCAAGCCGTACTAAACGATGTGCGTAGCCGTACCTCGGTCGTTAATCCACCTGAGTTTAACCGTTTTCAGCATGGCTTTAGCCACATTTTTGCAGGCGGTTACAGCGCTGGTTATTACTCATATAAATGGGCTGAAGTTCTATCTGCTGATGCTTATTCTAAATTTGAAGAAGAAGGTATTTTTAACCCGCAAACTGGGCAAGCTTTCATGCAAAATATTTTAGAAAAAGGCGGCAGTGAAGAGCCAATGGAATTATTTAAAAAGTTCCGTGGTCGTGAGCCTAATGTTGACGCGTTACTACGCCACAGCGGTATTGCAGCTTAAAAAAGCTAATATTTAGCACAAACCAAATTAAAGCGCTTAATGGCGCTTTTTTATTATCTAAATTTTAGGGCGTGTTGATCTTTGGTGGGTGAATTTGCAGCAGACTGTTTGGTATTTAGGCAAGGCAGAGCCTATGTAGTGTGGTTATTCCCCATAAATAGGCGATAACGCAGCATAAATGCCAAACATGCGCTGCCCTTTGGGTTCTTTCTAGGGACAAATTTCAATCCACAAAGATCAATACGCCTTAACTTATTCACTAAAATTTTTAGTAAATTCAGTCTACCGAGCTATGCTCTTAACATACCTAATAAAATGGACTAGGGCATGGCAAAGCTAATATTGGCAATTGATGACGATAAGTTGGTTCACCATATAATAGAGGAGTCTTTAGCAGGGTTTTGTAAAATTATTCATGCAAAAGATGGGGATGAAGGTTTAAGGCTCGCTAATAAATATAACCCCGACATTATTTTGCTCGATATAGAAATGCCGGGTAAATCAGGCTTTGAAGTTTGCCAAACGATTAAAAAAAATGAGCTAACCAAAGATATTCCCGTTATGTTTTTATCATCCAACATTGAGTTGGCTGATCGTGTTAAAGGTTACAGTGCTGGTGCATCTGACTATATAGCTAAGCCTTTTAACGCAGAAGAATTAATGGCGCGTATAAAAGTGCTTTACGAATATCGACAGCAAGGCATAAAGTTAAAATATGATGTAGCTCACGCAAATAAAACAGCCGAAATGGCCATGACTGAATCAGGTGATATGGGCCGAATAATACGCTACGTTGGGCAAAGTTATCATGCTAATAATTTCTCATCATTAAGCGAATATTTTTTAGCATTTTTTACACATTTAGATTTAGATGTTGTTGTTGTTTTTTGGTATGAAAGTAGAGGCATATTTTATTCTCAGCAAAGTGCAGTGTGCCCATTAGAACAAGAGTTATTAGAACAACATAGGCATGCACAGCGGTTTGTCGATATTAGCTCCAGCACAATTATTAATTACCCTAAAATATCATTACTGATAAAAAACATGCCCGTTGACGATAGCGCTAAATTTGGGCATTACAAAGATTTGTTTCCACACATATTGGAGATTACCAATGAAAAAGTGATCACTATACAAAATAATGAAAATAGCTACGAACAGGCCACGCAAATAGGCATCGTGCTTGAAGACATAGTGAAGCAATTAGATTCTCAGAGCCAGGCAAAAAACAGTATTGCTAAACAGCTTATAGAGCAATTAAGTGAGCTTGATAGTGCAATTAAAGTGCAAAAAGAGAGTGATAATATTTGTGACTTAACGCCTTACTTTACCAAGCTAGATAAAACTATGCAGTTGTTTACTTCTGCTAATAGCGATTTAGCATTTATTAAATGTCAGCTTAAGCAAATTAGTGAAACTCTTAATGGGCTACTCGCTAGCTTGCGTAGTAACGATAGTGAAGTTGTCTTACAAAATACCACTGAAAATAACGATATAGAGCTATTTTAGTGCTTTAACCTGTACTGATTGATATACTAAATAGGTATTTTATCGTCGGAGTGTAGAGTGGTTATTCAGTGTGCTTTTAAAGAGTGTCGCCCTTATTTAAATGAGTTAGAAACGCGTTTTGGTTTGGCTCAATGGGCAGAGCAAAACAATGGTTTTCGGCTGAATTACGACGATAGCGGCCTGAGTTTATATAAAACGGATGAACCCAAATTAGGCGCGATCAACGTTGATTTTGTAACCGGCGCAGCGGCGCATAGGCGCAAGTTTGGTGGAGGTAAAGGCCAAGCAATTGCCAAAGCGGTTGGCTTAAATAAAGGCGCAACGCCCGTAGTGCTTGATGCAACTGCCGGCTTAGGGCGTGATGGTTTTGTACTTGCGTCACTTGGATGCAACGTTATATTACATGAGCGCCACCCCGTAGTCGCCGCGTTATTGTATGATGGTTTGCAACGTGCTTATAACGACATTGAAATTGGCGCATGGATGAAGCAAAGCATGAGCCTTATATTTGGTTCAAGCCACACTCTACTATCGCAATGTGAAAGCATGCCCGATGTGGTTTATTTAGATCCTATGTTCCCGCATCGCGAAAAATCAGCATTAGTAAAAAAAGAAATGCGTGTATTCCAAGAGCTTGTTGGTGCAGATACCGACGCTGACGATTTACTCGAATTCGCCTACCCACTCGCCAGTAAGCGCGTAGTAGTAAAACGTCCCGATTACGCCCCATTTTTAAATGACAAAACCCCAAGTATGCAAATTAAAACCAAAAAGAACCGTTTTGATGTGTATGTAAAGGCGGCAATGGTTTAAAAATAACAACGCGATAAGCTTCCTACACAGATGTCTTGTCGCTGAAACCATAATTTAAAATAATTGCCCGCACTAGGATAGTGGCTATCTTTAAGCTGGGTAATTGACTTCGCAATAGATTCATAACACCTTGATTATTATTTATCCATCCCAGATTAACATTCAAAAGCATTAATGCTGTCGTTAATAATTTTTAATTTATATTGATTAGATGTTTTTTAAATGTTAAAAAGACAACGTTGTTTATTTTCTGTGCCCAAGCGTAACCATAAAATTTGAGTGCAGAAAATATATTCACACGATAAAAAGACAACGTTGTTAATTTGTATGATGAAATCAACATTAATAATTAAAATGAGGACACACACAATGCTCATATTTCGAAAAAACAAACTTGCAGTTAGTGTTAATACAATTCTACTGGGCTGCACGTTACCACTCAGTGTTGTTGCCGCTGAACAGCTGCCAGAAAAAGCTATATCTAGTGATGGTATTGAAATAATAGAAGTTTCATATGGTTATGGTAGTGTCAAAAAGAAAGATTTAACAGGTGCGGTGAGCACTGTTAGCCTTGAAGACGTCGTTGACTTGCCGTCTGGTAATATCATGAAAAATTTGCAAGGGCGTGTACCTGGTTTGCAAATTACGACGAGTGGCTCACCTGATTCTACAGCAACGGTGCGTATTCGGGGGCAAGGTTTGGGACCTTTAGGTAACAACGATCCCCTTTATGTTATTGATGGTGTACCCACTAAATCGGGCATGCATGAACTAAATAGCCACGATATTGCAGATATACAGGTACTAAGGGATGCGGCAGCTGCAAGTATTTTTGGTGCTCGCTCTGGTAATGGTGTCATTGTTATTACAACAAAAAAAGGGAATGAAGGGCTCGACTTCAATTTTTCTTTTAATCAATCATATGATGATTTTAATTATGAGTTAAATCCATTAAATACACAGCAAAGATCACAAGCAGTCTGGCAAGCTGCAGTAAATGATAGGTCAGATCCAAATGCAGCAAGTTCTCTTTATACTTATGATTGGAATAATGATTTTAATAACCCTCAATTAAACAACGTTGTTTTACCTGAGTTCACAGATGCTTCACAGGTGCAGCGTCCTGCAGATACAAACTGGTTTGATGAAGTTACGCGATCTGCAAAAGTAACGGATCTTAATTTTTCAGTTTCAGGAGGTTCAGACAAAGCTTCGATATATAGTTCACTTGGATATTACGGCTCAGAAGGTATTGTTGATGGCTCAGAATTTGAGCGAATTAGTTTTCGCGTTAACACGGATTATCAGTTAACAAATAAACTTAAGATTGGTGAGAACTTTATAGTGACAAACCAAGAGTCAAACTTGGTTAATGATCTGGCCGGTAATATTCTAAATTTGGCTATAGAGCAACAATCTATCGTTCCTGTATATAACGAAGATGGAGACTGGGGAGGACCGGTTCCTGGTGTAACTGATCGTGATAATCCAGTTCGATTAATTGAAATGAATCGAGATAATGTCAGTAGATTCAATAAATTAATGGGGAATATTTTTGTTGAATATGAAGCAATAGAGGGCTTAACGTTAAAAAGCTCTATCGGTTTAGATTACGGACAATACTATTTCAGGAATTATACCCGTGCTTTTCAAGCTGGTTCACTAAACTATGGTGATCAGCTGTCAGTGACAGAAAATTGGAATAGCAGTTTCAGTTGGACTAATACCGCAGAGTATAAGCTTGATTTAGATGCAAACCATTTCACGTTTTTGCTTGGTACTGAACAAATAGATTACGAGTATGAAGGGTCTATTGGTTATGGTTCTGGTTTTGCTTCTGATGATCGCGATTACGCTCATTTATCACAAGCAACTGGTGATGTTCGTGTGGAGGGGGATGGTGATAAATGGTCTCTTAATTCTTATTTTGCGCGTATGGACTATAACTATGATGATCGATATTTAGCAGGTCTAACAATACGTCGTGACGGTTCGTCTCGTTTTGGTAGTAATAATAACTATGGTAATTTCCCCGCTATTTCTGCAGGTTGGGTGATTAGTAACGAATCATTCTATGATATTGAGTTTTTATCTACTCTAAAGCTTCGTGCTAGTTGGGGCAAAACAGGTAATCAAGAAATCCCTACAGATGCAACGTACACAACCTATTTAAGTCGTTATGCAACGCAATCCTTATTCACTGATCAGCAAGATGAAGGAACGGTTTATGATATAGGCGGGGCTAATGGCGGCACGCTACCTTCTGGGTTTGTAAAAGCACAGACGGGGAATGATGACCTAAAGTGGGAAACATCAACGCAAACAAACATTGGTCTTGATTTTGGCATGCGTTACGAAACCATATACGGCAGTATCGATTGGTTTGAAAAAACGACAGAGGATATTTTAACTTTAACCAATCCACTTGCAACATTAGGCGAAGGCGCTCAGCAATGGGTTAATGGTGGCACAATTGAAAACTCTGGTTTTGAGTTTCTCATTGGATATGCCGACTATCTTACTTTTGATAGCTTAGATGGCGATATTGATGTCGATATTAGTTTTAATATTTCTTCAGCTAAAAATAAAGTTGTATCACTTCCAGAAGATGTTGTTAATTCATTCGGCGGTAATGGCAATGATAAAACGATTGTTGGTCATTCTATTAACTCTATTTATGGTTATGTCGCCGATGGTTTATTCCAAAATCAAGGTGAAATAGATACTCATGCAGCGCAATCAGGGGCAGGTTTAGGTCGAGTCCGCTGGAAAGATTTAGACGGCAATGGCGTGATTGATGAAAACGATCAAAGCTTTTTCACCGATACTGATCCTGACTTTATGTATGGATTGAACATGAATTTCAAATACAAAAATTGGGATTTAAATATGTTCTGGCAAGGTGTTGAGGGAGGTGAAATACGTAATAGCTGGCGTGGATTTACTGACTTCACATCATTAAATATAGGCTCTAACTACGGCGACCGAGTTCTTGATGCATGGTCAGTTAACAATACTGACACCAATGTACCTGCATTAACTTTAATTGATAACAATGGCGAAGGCCGTCAATCAAGCTTATTTTGGGAAGATGGTAGCTACCTAAAGCTCCGTAACTTATCTATCGGTTATACACCTGATGAACAGTGGCTAAGTCAATACGGTATTAGTTCTGCGCGAATTTATTTGCAGGGAAGCAACTTATTGACCATTACTCCATCCGGGACGCTAAGTCAGGATCCAGAGACGCCAAACAGTAACTTTCCAATTCCAAAACGTATCACGTTAGGCGTGAACCTTTCTTTTTGATTTATTAAAACGACAACGATACGAGCACATATTATGAAAAAAATAAAAACTCTATTTGCAGCAACTACATTTGTTCTTTCTTTAGCTTCTTGTGGTGGGTCTGATCTTGATGTTGCACCTTCGGGAGTATTGACCGAAGAACAAGTTTCTAATAGTGAAAATGTAGATGCGTTGATTATTGCTGCTTACTCATATCTAGGTAACGATCATTATACCGCGCCTAATTTTTTATGGCCGACAGGGAACTTACGCGCAGGAGATGCCCATAAAGGTGGTAATGGACCCGGTGATATATTTGCTTATCATGCTTTGTCTTTATATCAGCCAATAGTTCCAGATATGGAGTCTTTCCCGCCAGATTTGATTGATTTGAATAATAAAAAATGGACACGTAATTACACGGGGATCTCAAGAGCAAACTCAGCATTAGCAGTCATCGCAAATGCGCCCGATGCAATTGAAAACAGCGCTGAAAAACAATCTGAACTGCGATTTATTCGCAGTGTTTTTTACTTTGACTTAAAAATTCATCATAAGCATATTCCGTGGATTGATGAAACGATGACTCAAGATCAGATACTTACAGCAACTAATCGTGAGCTAAGCGATCAGGAGCTATGGGATAAGATTGCAGCAGACTTTGAGTTTGCTGCAAACAATTTACCACAAACCCAAGAAGATGTAGGGCGCGCTTCAGCGTTATCGGCTAAGGCATATCTAGCTAAAACATTGCTCTACCAAGCGTATGAGCAGAATGAGCTACATCAAGTTATTAATATTAATAAAGATAAACTTGTAAAAGTAGTGGCCCTGGTTGATGAAATTGAAGAGGCCGGCGTCTATGGCTTATTTGATGATTACGCGAATAACTTTTTGTTTGAAAGTGAGAATGGCAAAGAATCAGTGTTTGCTATTCAGCGTTCTTTAAATGACGGTTCACCAGATGGTCGTGGTAGTTGGCCTAGTGCATTAAATGCACCAATGGCTGGAGGTTTTGGTTGTTGTGGTTTTCACGTTCCAACAGAAAATTTTGTTAATGCGTTTAAAACAGATCAACAAGGCTTGCCGTTATTTGACTCTTTTAACGATTTTAACTACGACATGACGACTGACTCAGTTGACCCTCGTCTAGATCATACTGTTGCAATGGAAGGTAAGCCATTTAAGTATGACGAAAACTTGATTCATGGCGGTGATAGTTGGTCACGTGCTCCAGGCATATATGGCAACTTTACGGCAATGAAAGATCTTGAACACCCAGACTGCAGTTGTCGCGGTGAGAATGGACCATTTCCTATTTTTTCATTAAATACACCGCTAATTCGTTACGCAGATGTATTGCTTTGGAAAGCAGAAGCATTAATTGAGTTAGACAGGTATGACGAAGCATTGCCAATTATTAACCGAATTCGTGAACGAGCTAAGCAAAGCACCGATAAATTACATAATGCCAGCATTTATAATATTGGCGCATATATAAGCTTTGATTCTAAAGAGCAAGCAAGAGAGGCACTGCGTTTTGAGCGACGCTTAGAATTAGGACTTGAAGGACATCGCTTTTTTGACTTAGTTCGTTGGGGGATCGCTAAAGAAACTATTGATAAGTATTTAGCAATTGAGGCTGTACGTAAACCTTACTTAGTCGACGCTGTTTTTACTAAAGGTAAGCATGAGTATTTACCTATTCCAAACCAGCAAATGATTTTAAGTGGCGGGTCGTACACACAAAATCCAGGTTATTAATAGTGGTGGGTTTAGGCCCACCTTTTAATTGTTAAGTTTTAAGAGTGATTATGAAAAAAATTATTTACTGGTCAGTCACTGTTGCTGTGGCTGGTTTTTTATTTGGCTTTGATACCGCAGTTATATCCGGTGCTGATAAACCTATTCAAGCATTATGGAATACGAGTTCATTATTTCATGGCCTATTTATTATGTCTTCGGCTTTATGGGGAACACTCCTTGGCGCCTTAACAGGTAATTACCCGTGTGATAAGTGGGGTCGAAAACCCACATTGATTTTAGTTGGGGTGTTATTTTTTATCTCAGCACTTGGCTCTGCTATGGCTCCTGAAGTTTACAGCTTTGCAATATTGCGATTTATTGGTGGTGTGGGAGTGGGGATCTCTTCAATTGTTGTACCTGCCTATATTTCTGAGATTGCTCCAGCTAAGTTTCGAGGACGTCTGGTCGCACTTTATCAATTTCAAATTGTATTTGGTATTTTAGTTGCGTTTATTTCTAATTTTTTAATCGCTGGTACATCCGCAATTGATTGGCGTTTAATGTTAGGTGTGGAAGCAATACCTGCCTTAGCCTATTTATTAATGATTATTAAGGCACCTGAAAGCCCTCGTTGGTTAGTGCAAAAGAAAAATGAAAAAATGAAAGCGCGTTCAATTTTAGTCACTTTAGGTGAAGAAAATCCTGACCAAGTATTGAATGAAATTGAACAGGACAAGTTACAGAACAGTCAATCAAAACTATTTGGAGGTAGTTACAATAAGGCTGCACTATTTGCATTTTTATTCGCTGCATTTAATCAGTTATCAGGGATTAATTTTATTATTTATTATGCACCTCGGGTATTTGAACTTGCTGGACTGGACGTAAATCAATCATTACTTTCAGGCGCAGGAATTGGTGTGGTTAACTTATGTTTTACCATGCTAGGTTTATCTTTGATTGATAAGTATGGTCGACGGTCACTGATGTATATTGGCTCAATTGGTTACGTTATTTCTCTTTCTATGGTGGCGTGGGCGTTTGGTACAGATTCTGGTGGCTTAACGGTTGTTGCGTTTGTCTTTGTTTTTATTGCCGCTCATGCCATTGGTCAAGGTACCGTTATTTGGGTTTTCATTGCGGAAATATTTCCTAACAAAGTCCGTTCTAAAGGTCAGTCTTTGGGCTCTGGTACACATTGGTTTTTTGCCGCTGCAATTACTTTATTTATGCCATTTTTATTAGAACATTTTAGTGCAACTGAAGTGTTCACTTTCTTTACTTTAATGATGTTAGGGCAGTTGATTTTTGTTGCGTGGTTCATGCCAGAAACAAAAGGACGTTCTTTAGAAGCTATTTCATCAGATACCAATAATAAACATGGAACATTAGATGCGAACCGTTAATTTAGTTTTAATTTCATCATTTTTGGCAGCATGTAGCATGACAAACCAAACTGAAAAAACCACCCATGAGGGTTTAGATAAACTTGGTAAAGAGGCGTTTCGTCCCGCTTTTCATTTTACTCCAGAGAAGCATTGGATGAATGATCCTAACGGTATGGTTTATTACCAAGGTGAGTATCATCTATTTTACCAGCATAATCCTGATTCATCTGTATGGGGACCAATGCATTGGGGGCATGCGATTAGTAAAGATATGGTTGATTGGCAGCACCAAGAAATTAAGTTGTTTCCTGATGAACTCGGTACTATTTTCTCAGGCAGTGCGGTGGTTGATTGGAAAAATAGTAGCGGTTTTGGCAGTAAAGAAAATCCACCATTAGTGGCTATATTTACCTATCATGACGATAAAAAGGCTGCACAGGGGGCAATTGATTTTCAAACACAAGGCATCGCTTATAGTATCGATAAGGGTCGTACATGGAAAAAGTACGCGAACAATCCTGTATTGAAAAACCCTGGGATCCGAGATTTTCGTGATCCTAAAGTAAATTGGCATGAGGGTACCCAGCAATGGATCATGGTATTGGCTCAAGATGATCATATTGGCTTTTACAGCTCAAAAGATTTAAAAACATGGCAATTTGAAAGTAACTTTGGCGCTGATTGGGGCAGTCACGCCGGTGTATGGGAGTGCCCAGATCTTATTCGCGTGCGTATTGAAGGCACTGATGAATATAAATATGTTTTATTAGTGAGTATAAACCCTGGCGCTCCAAATGGCGGCTCTGGTACGCAATATTTTGTTGGCGATTTCGACGGTGAAAAATTTGTACTTGATAGCGATTATCAAAAAATGCTCACAGCAACGCCAGCAGTTTTCCCCCATGGACTTGATTTTTCTGACTTCAAAAGTGGTTTAAAAAATTGGCAAGTATCAGGTGAAGCATTCCATATAGTTAATGCTCAACCGTCAAATACGATTGCTAGTTCTTTTAAAGGTTCGGATAAGGCAATTGGCACGTTAACCTCAAAATCATTTGCGATCGATCACGATTTCATTAACTTCAAGATTGCAGGCGGAAAGCATCACAATAGTACTGCAATACAGCTGTTAGTTAATGACGAGATAGTTAAAACCGCAAGCGGAAATAATACAGGTACTATGACTGAACGTTCTTGGAACGTGAGTCATTTAAAAGGTCAGCAAGCTTATATTAAAGTGGTAGACAATGAACGAGGTGATTGGGGGCATATTAAAATTGCTGATATCGTATTTTCGGATAAAGCAGCAAATGAAAAGTATGAACCTTCGATATGGTTAGACTACGGCACAGATAATTATGCTGGCGTGACTTTTTCTGATGTTCAAGACGGTAGACACTTATTTATGGGATGGATGAGTAACTGGCAATATGCAAATCAAGTACCTACAGAAGCATGGCGCAGCGCAATGACTATTCCCAGAGAATTAAAGTTATTGCAAACGCCAACAGGCGTGCGTTTGGCATCCCAACCTATTAAAGAGCTAAATAGTTTATTGAGTAAGACACAACAAAAGGCAACCCTAACTGGCGCAAAGAGCTATCAGTTAGATGAGTTTTTTACTGTTGAACCTGGGCAATTTAAGGTGAGCTTTAGTTTATTAAATACTGAACAAGTTATTGATATCTTGCTTAGATCTGAAACAGGTGAGTACACTAAGTTACAGCTAAATCCAGCTCAAGGACAGCTTGTACTTGATCGCAGACAATCAGGTTTAAAAGACTTTGAAGATGGTTTTGCTTCTTTACAAACTGCGCCATTACAGACTGGGCTTAAATCTTACGATGTCGATATATGGGTAGATAAAGCGTCGATAGAAGTGTTTGTAAATAAGGGAGTTAGCTCTATGACCTCGATTGTTTTTCCAACATCTCCTTACGATAAAATACAAGTTAGTGCTCAGCAGTCCATATCACTGAGTGACATTCGCTTAAATAATATAGCAATAGAAAAATAACTTCCAAAATGGCTCTATATTAATATAGAGTCACTAACCTTTCTCCAAGGCTATGCGATATATGAGTAGCAATTATCGGCTATTAAGTGTCATTTTCTTTGTCTATTTTATGGCATGGTCTTTTTCTTTTTCATTATTTCCGATTTGGCTTAGTCAAGAGGTAGGCCTCAACAGTGCTAAAGTCGGGGTTATCTTTAGTATTAATTCCATCATGGCTTTACTCGTGATGCCTTGCTATGGCATTTTTCAAGATAGACTTGGTTTACAAAAAACACTGCTTTACTTCATTGCATTTTTTATGATGTTGATTGGCCCGTTTGTTAGTTATGTATACGCACCACTGCTACAAACGCAGTTTTACCTGGCTGCTATCTTAGGTGGTGGGATTTTTTCATGTGCATTTTTGGCTGGAGTGGGAGTAATTGAGAGTTATATAGATAAACAAAGTCGAATCACGTATTTTGAATTTGGTAAGGCGCGAATGTGGGGATCTCTAGGTTGGGCTGCAGCAAGCTATTTCGCAGGTTTATCTTATAATTTAGCGCCCAACTTAAATTACTGGTTATCAAGCATTGCAGCGCTCTGTTTAATTGGTTTATTAGTTTTTGTTAAAGTCGCAAAAAGTAATCACGGGCGAGTTCCTTCTCAGGCTTTTTCTTCTACACGACAGTTTAAGTCATTTTTTAAAACGACGGGGTTATGGCGTTTAAGTGTATTTGTGATCGGTGTAAGTTGTATTTATGCGGTATTTGATCAGCAATTTGCTATTTATTACACTTCTTTTTTTGACACCCCAGAACAAGGTCGAGAGTTTTTTGGCTATTTAACTTCAGCGCAAGTTATGCTTGAGGCTGCTGCTTTGTATTTAGCTGTAAAATGGGTGAATTATTTAGGCGTTAAAAACTCGTTGCTGTTAAGTGGTGTATTGATGGCGGTACGAATATATTGCTCGGGGATTGTTAATGACTCTATCAGTATTAGCGTATTTAAATTGTTACACGCAATTGAATTACCACTTATGCTGATTGCGTTATTTAAATATATAAACATGCATTTTGACGCTCGTTATTCAGCAATGATCTATATAATTGGCTTTCAATTTACGACTCAATTGATGGCGTCAATTCTAGCTGTCGTGGTAGGCACTGTATACGAGCATTTAGGCTTTGCGCTAGCCTACCAGTATTTGGGTTTGGTTATCAGTGTGTTTATCGTATTGTCGTTTTTAACATTAAAAAAAGACGTTATTAAAACGAATCGCGAGCAATCAATTTAAATGCTAAGTGGTGGTGAACAATATCAGTGCGCTGCTCTATAAGATACTCCATTGCCCAACGTCCCATTGCAAGATGTGGGAGTGCCATGGTGGTTAAGTTCGGTTGTAATAACTGTGGAATACTGCCCCAATCATCAAAACTGGCAATACCAATATCCTTACCAACGACCATTCCTTTGTCATGCACTACAAAGTAAATTTCCAGCGCCATGGGATCTTGACCACATATAATGGCATCGGGTTTAAACTCGTCTATCACTCGCGCGGCTGACTCTCTTGAGGTAGAAATTTCACTGCCGTCTGCTTGGCTAATAATAACCGATTCAATGAGCAAGTCTTCTAATGGTAAACCGTGCCTTTTAAATGAATTTATAACGCCTTGTTTTCGCCCTTTAGCAGCAACTATATTTTCATTTAAGTTTAAAAAAGCAATTCGACGATAGCCTTTACGTATTAATGCGTCGGTAATATCTTCACCTGCTTGTTGTTCATCAGGTACAACACAGGGGAAATTATTCGAAGCAGGAAAGCAGTTGGCCAAAATAGTGGGTATTTTTTTTAATTCATCAGCGATAATAACTTGGCGATGGTACATTGCTGAATATATAACGCCTTCAACACGATACTCTAAAAGACTTTCAATCGCTCTATCTATACTCGCTTGGGTTTCGTTAACATTGAGGATCAATAGTTCTTTATTTTTCTGCCAAGCAATTTCTTGGGCACCACGAATAATATCAAACGTATAAGGAACACTAAGTAATTCATCTGCGATAATAGCGTAAATATTTGATTTTTTACGTCGTGTTAAGCTTGCAGCGCGATTAGGTCGATAACCTAATTCTTTTATCGATCGAAGAATCTTTTCACGGTTAGCATCCTTGACAGTGGGATCATGATTTACAACACGAGATACTGTTTTAAATGAAACACCAGCGTGGGCAGCCACTTGTTTAATTGTAACCATACTAGAATAAGACCCTCTCTGAATAAAAAGAGTATAACAGCAGATTACGTTTTATTTATATGTTTTTATAAAGGTTTATCTTTGATATAAGCTATAAGTTTACTTAAATTGAATTAATAAATATTTGGAATTGTTAGAGCTTGTTTATTTTTAGAGATTAAATTTACAGCCGTATATTTGGTTTTTTCATGGTGTGTGGGTTATCCGCACAAATAGGTGATAATGCAGCATGAATGCCAAACATACACAGCCCTTTGATTTTGTCCTCGGGGAAATTTTCCTTTTTTTATATAGATGTGGGAGCAGAGTTACCGAGTCTACTCGCTTACAAATTTCACACCGCGATTAAATTACTTCTAGATAAAATAAATTAAATATTCAAAATCAGCTGTTAACAAATTTGGTTTACTGTACTGAGTCTACTAACCATTTCCATTAGATCTGTAAACTATGTCGTTTTATTTTATATGATCGTATGGTTGTTAAAGTATATGTAAGCATTTGTTCTTTAATATCACAGTTGTTATCTCATAAATTCAGCGACAAGAATTCACTCACGTAAGATGCCTTATATTAGGCCTGATCTTAGGATCTCGCCTTTTGAATCTAGGATCTTATTACACTTTCGTGTTAGAATTCGCGCAATTTTTTGGCATAGGTAAGTAGCATAGCAATGATCTTAGATGATATTCGCGTTGTTTTAGTTAACACATCACACTCAGGCAATATTGGTTCGGCGGCTCGCGCCATGAAAACCATGGGTTTATCAAAACTGTATTTAGTTGACCCTGCATGTGAAATAGACAGCCACGCGAGTGCTTTGTCTGCAGGTGCTAGTGATGTTTTAGGTAATGCTGTTATTGTTGGTACAGTTGAAGAAGCCATTGCCGATTGTGCATTAACAATTGGTACAAGTGCACGTTCACGTACGCTTTCTTGGCCTATGGTTGAACCTCGTGAATGTGGCGAAAAACTAGTTACGGAAGCAGTAAATGGCCCTGTGGCATTAGTATTTGGCCGCGAAAACAGTGGTTTAAGCAACGACGAATTACAGCTTTGTAATTACCATGTATGCATCCCTGCGAATCCTGAATACAGCTCGCTTAATTTAGCGATGGCTGTGCAAACTCTGTGTTACGAAACGCGTATGGCGTTTTTAAATCAACAACCTAAAAAGGTTGAAGAAGATGACACTGTTTACCCAAGCTCAAAACAAACTGAGTTGTTTTATGACCACCTTGAAGAGACACTATTTAACACCGGTTTCATCATAAAACAGCACCCAGGTATTGTAATGACAAAACTACGTCGTTTATTTAACCGTGCTCGTCCAGAAGATGCAGAGATGAACATTCTACGCGGTATTCTCACTTCAATTAATAAGTCTATCCCTAAGTGACCAGAGTTCAGGTTAAGTAACTTAGGTATAGCGATTAGTTATAAAAACCAGTGGTTAAATAACTAGCTAATACTTGACTAAAATACTCAGGTAATTACAATGGCTGTAATACTTGACCAAAGAGGTCAGGTATTAAAAAATTTGTTAACTCTACAATTTAATAAGTAAGAGTTTTAAATCAAATTTTTATCAAGTGATAATACTTGACTAATTTACTCTGGTAATTAAAATTTGCACTCTTTGTGCAGGGGGCGTTATGAAGTTAACATCAAAAGGCAGATATGCCGTTACAGCGATGCTGGATGTTGCACTGCACACAGGTGTAGGTCCTGTAGCCCTTGCTGATATTTCACAGCGACAAGAAATTTCTTTGTCATACCTTGAACAATTATTTGCTCGTTTACGTAAAAATGGCTTAGTAAGTTCTGTTCGTGGGCCTGGTGGTGGTTATTTACTAGGGCGTGAGGCGAGCGTTATCTCTGTTGGCGATATTATTAGCGCCGTAGACGAATCGGTCGATGCTACACGTTGCCAAGGTGCCGATACCGGCTGTCAAAGTGGTATGCGCTGTTTAACACATAACTTGTGGTCAGACTTAAGCGCACGCATAGAAGAATTTTTGAATAATATTACCCTTGCTGAATTGGTTGAAAAATCAGATGTGAAAGAAATAGCATCGCGCCAAGATAACAGTATCAATAATGCAATTAAGCAGTTGGAAAACATTCAAGTAAGCTGTCAACTTTAAGGTTGACCTGCAGCGGAGAGAGAAATGAAGTTACCGATTTATTTAGATTACGCAGCGACCACGCCTGTTGATGAACGTGTTGCTAAAGAAATGATGCAGTGCCTGACAATGGACGGTAAGTTTGGTAATCCTGCGTCACGCTCACACCGTTTTGGTTGGCAAGCAGAAGAAGCTGTTGACCAAGCGCGTACAGATATTGCTGATTTAATTAATGCAGACCCACGTGAAATTGTTTTCACATCGGGTGCAACAGAATCAAATAACCTTGCTATTAAAGGTGCAGCACAGTTTTACAAGAAAAAAGGTAAGCACGTTATTACCGCTAAAACTGAGCATAAAGCTGTAATCGACACATGTCGTGAGCTTGAGCGCCAAGGTTTTGAAGTAACTTACATGGACGTTGAAGAAAACGGCCTACTTGATTTACAAAAACTTGCCGACACAATGCGTGACGACACAGTACTTGTAAGCATTATGCACGTTAATAACGAGCTAGGTGTGATTCAAGATATCGCGACTATAGGCGAAATGTGTCGCGAACGTAAAATTATGTTCCACGTAGATGCAGCGCAAAGCGCGGGCAAAGTATTAATCGACGTGCAACAGCTTAAAGTTGATTTTATGTCGTTCTCTGCACATAAAGTGTATGGCCCTAAAGGTGTTGGTGCACTTTACGTTCGTCGTAAACCACGTGCTCGCCTTGAAGCGCAAATGCACGGTGGCGGACATGAACGTGGTATGCGCTCTGGTACACTAGCAACTCACCAATTAGTGGGTATGGGTACTGCGTTTAAAATTGCTAAGCAAGATTTCGAAAAAGATCACGCACACATCAGCGCACTACGTAATCGTTTAATCGACGGTATTATGGCTGATATGGACGAAGTATACTTTAACGGCACACAAGACCAATCAGTACCTGGTATTGTAAACATCAGCTTTAACTTTGTTGAAGGTGAGTCGTTACTTATGGCAGTAAAAGACATTGCAGTATCGTCAGGTTCAGCCTGTACATCTGCAAGCTTAGAGCCTTCTTATGTACTGCGTGCACTTGGCCGTAACGACGAATTAGCACATAGCTCAATTCGTTTTAGTATTGGTCGCTTTACTACCGAAGAAGAGATTGATTACACCGTCGAATTAATGAAAAACTCTATCGGTCGCCTACGTGAGATGTCTCCACTTTGGGAGATGCATCAAGAAGGTATTGATTTAGATTCAGTTGAATGGGCTCACCACTAATAGTGTGAGCACATACCCTAGCAGGTAATGAGGATAGAATAATGGCTTATAGTGATAAAGTAATCGACCACGTAGAAAACCCACGTAACGTAGGTACTCTAGATAAGAACGATCCGTCAGTGGCAACGGGTATGGTAGGCGCACCAGCATGTGGTGACGTAATGAAATTGCAAATCAAAGTATCTGCCGAAGGCGTTATTGAAGATGCAAAATTCAAAACCTACGGTTGTGGTAGCGCAATTGCTTCTTCTTCACTTGTAACAGAGTGGGTTAAAGGCAAAACGCTAGACGAAGCAGCGACAATTAAAAACACTGATATCAGTGCAGAGCTTGAATTACCACCAGTGAAAATTCACTGTTCAATTTTAGCCGAAGACGCAATTCAAGCAGCAATTGCAGACTACAAAAGCAAACAAGCGAAGTAAGAAGAGAAACTCATGGCAGTGACATTGACAGATGCGGCAGCAAACCGCGTACAATCATTTTTAGCAAACCGCGGCAAAGGTTTAGGCCTGCGCGTTGGCATTAAAACGACGGGCTGTTCAGGTCTTGCTTATGTACTTGAGTTTGTTGACGATTTAAACGAAGACGATGAAACTTTTGCTGCTAAAGGTGTCACATTAATTGTTGACGCTAAAAGCTTAGTTTACATTGACGGCACAGAGCTCGACTACACTAAAGAAGGCTTAAATGAAGGGTTTAAATTTAGAAACCCTAATCAAGCAGATGAGTGTGGTTGTGGCGAAAGCTTTACCGTTTAAGCTTAAAATATCTTTGTAGTGTCAATAAGCCCTGCCAGTTAATGTAGGGCTTTGTTATTTTTGAAATTAATTTCTGAATTTTATTGGTTGAAGTTATGCGTTACTTTGAATTATTTGCAGTCCCCGTTGATTACAATATTGATTTAGCAACAGTTAACAAGCACTACTTGGAATTACAGCGTACTGTACATCCAGATCGCCACGCGAATGCGAGCAGCCGCGATAAGTTAATGGCCGTGCAAAGCGCCGCCGAAATTAACGATGCGTTGCAAATATTAAAGCACCCAGTAAAGCGTGCCGAGTATATGCTGAGCGAGCTAGGCGTTGATATTCGTGCAGAGCAGCAAACCTTGCAAGATCCAATGTTTTTAATGCAACAAATGGAACTTCGCGAAGAACTTGAAGAGCTAACATCAGCAAGCGATCCTGATACTGCGATTGCAAATTTTGAAAAACAAATTAAGCAACTAAACACGCAGTACAGTGCACAACTTGCCGATCAACTCGCAAGTAACGATGAGCAGCAATATCAACTTGCCGCAGATAATATTCGTAAACTGAAGTTTGTTTATAAGTTACGTGAAGAACTAGAACGTATTGAAGACAGTTTATTTGACGATTAATTACTTGCTGCAAAGCGAGCAACACGAGTTTAAAGAGCATTATGGCATTATTGCAAATTGCTGAGCCGGGGCAGAGCGCGGCACCACACGAACATAAACTAGCGATTGGTATTGACCTTGGTACAACCAATTCATTAGTTGCAACAGTGCAAAGTGGCGAAGCCCGCACGTTAACTGATGATCTTGGCGCGGCTATGTTACCGTCGGTTGTTCGTTATCAAGCAGGCGGTATTACTGTTGGCGCAGAGGCAGCGCAAGCTGCAACGCAAGACCCTGCTAATACACTTATTTCGGTTAAGCGTTTTTTAGGTAAAACTCAGGCTGAAATAGAGCAAAGTTATGGGCAACTACCGTATGAATTTTGTGAGCACAATGGTGCGTTAGCAATAGAAACTGCGGCAGGTAAAATCAGTCCAATTAAAGCATCAAGCCATATTTTAGCTGCACTAAAAGCACGAGCTGAGCAAAGTTTTGGCAACCAAGAAATTTTAGGGGCGGTAATTACAGTACCTGCGTACTTTGATGACGCACAGCGCCAAAGTACTAAAGATGCCGCAGAGCTTGCTGGTATTAACGTACTGCGTTTATTAAACGAGCCAACAGCAGCAGCCGTTGCCTATGGTTTAGATTCTGGCCAAGAAGGCATTATTGCTGTTTACGATTTAGGCGGTGGTACATTTGATATATCAGTACTTAGATTACACCAAGGTGTGTTTGAAGTAATGGCAACCGGTGGCGACTCTAGCCTCGGCGGCGATGACTTTGACTCGCTCCTTGTTGATTACTTTAAGCAGCAAACTGGTGTGTCGGCGTTATCGTCTTCAGTTTTACGTTTATTCATCAATAAAGCAAAAGCGTGTAAAGAAGCATTAAGCCAATACGCTAAAGTAAACGTGGGTCTTGAGTTTGACGATCAAAAATACACAGTAGAAGTAACGCGCGAAACGTTTGACGAAATGGCTATGCCGCTGGTTAAAAAAACACTGCGTTCGTGTCGTCGTGCTGTAAAAGATGCTGGCATAGAAAACGAAGAAATACTGCAAGTTATTATGGTAGGCGGCTCAACCCGTATGCCATTAGTACGTAGCCAAGTACAAAGTTTTTTTGATAAAGAGCCGCTAACTTCAATCGATCCTGATCGTGTTGTAGCCTTAGGTGCCGCGCTTCAAGCCGACGTGTTAATTGGCAATAAGCCAGATTCTGACATGTTATTGCTTGATGTATTACCGTTATCACTGGGCCTTGAAACGATGGGTGGTTTGGTTGAAAAAATCATCCCACGCAATACGACGATTCCGGTAGCACGCGCACAAGAATTTACAACGTTTAAAGATGGCCAAACAGCCATGTCATTACATGTGCTGCAAGGTGAGCGTGAGCTTGTTGATGATTGTCGATCGCTTGCTAAGTTTAGCTTAAAAGGTATTCCACCAATGGCGGCAGGCGCTGCGCATATTCGTGTAACCTTTAAAGTTGATGCAGATGGCTTATTAAGTGTTTCAGCTATGGAAAAATCAACAGGTGTACAAGCTGAGATTCAGGTTAAGCCTTCGTTTGGTTTATCTGATGATCAAGTAGCTAACATGCTAAAAGAGTCAATGAGCAACGCCAAAGGCGACATGCAAGCACGTATGCTTAAAGAGCAACAAGTAGAAGCGTTGCGCGTAATTGAGGCGCTTAATGCATCACTTGCAAGCGATGGAGCATTGCTTGACGATACGCAACTAGCTAACTTACGCGCTGAAATTGCAGAACTGGTAAAAGTGCGCGAAAATGCACAAGAGCCTGGCGAGATTAAAGCAGCTATCGAAAAAGTCGATAATGCGAGTAGCGATTTTGCATCGCGTAGAATGGATGCATCAATTAAAAAGGCCCTTACAGGGCAGTCAGTAGACAACATTTAAGAGAGATTAGAATGCCACAAATTGTTTTTCTTCCACATCCTGAATTATGTCCTGACGGCGCTGCAATTGAAGCACCAACAGGCCAAACGGTACTCGACGCTGCGCTTAAAAATGGTATTAGCATTGCGCATGCCTGTGAAAAGTCGTGTGCATGTACTACGTGTCACTTAGTGATTCGTGAAGGATTTGATTCACTTGACGAAAGTGATGAGCTAGAAGATGACATGCTAGATAAAGCATGGGGTTTAGAGCCTGAATCGCGCCTTGGTTGCCAAGCAATTATAAGAGATGAAGACCTAGTGGTTGAAATACCTAAGTACAATCTCAATATCGTTAATGAAGAGCACTAGTTTTTAACGATAAATTTATTAAAAGCCGCTGTTTGATACAGCGGCTTTTTTGTTTGTGAATTGTATATGTGACGAGCAAAGCTCGTATGTTATTTTGTAGACGCACAGCTTGCTGGCGTGATGTGTTTTAGCTCAAGGGCAAAAATATAGAAGCTGCGCTTCTCACGTGAGCAAGCTCAACGTCTACAGCACATTTAAAATTATATATGTATGTTGTAGACGCACAGCTTGCTGGCGTGATGTGTTTTGGCTCAAGAGTAAAAATATATAAGCTGCGCTTCTCACGTGAGCAAGCTCAACGTCTACAGCACATTTAAAATTATATATGTATGTTGTAGACGCACAGCTTGCTGGCGTGATGTGTTTTGGCTCAAGAGTAAAAATATATAAGCTGCGCTTCTCACGTGAGCAAGCTCAACGTCTACAGCAAATTTAAAATTATATATTTATTTTGTAGACGCACAGCTTGCTGGCGTGATGTGTTTTAGCTCAACGGCAAAAATATAGAAGCTGCGCTTCTCACGAGAGCAAGCTCAACGTCTACAGCAAATTTAAAATTATATATTTATTTTGTAGACGCACAGCTTGCTGGCGTGATGTGTTTTGGCTCAAGAGTAAAAATATAGAAGCTGCGCTTCTCACGTGAGCAAGCTCAACGCCTACAGCAAATTTAAAATTATATATTTATTTTGTAGACGCACAGCTTGCTGGCGTGATGTGTTTTGGCTCAAGAGTAAAAATATAGAAGCTGCGCTTCTCACGTGAGCAAGCTCAACGCCTACAGCAAATTTAAAATTATATATTTATTTTGTAGACGCACAGCTTGCTGGCGTGACGAACTTAAAACGTAATTTTGGAGGTTTATTTTGAGTAATCTTATTTTTTCAGACTCATTTATTAACGGCGAATTTTATAAAACTGACACGCGCTTTAGTGTTAACGATCCCGCTACCGAAAAAAGTATTGTTGAAGTAAGCGATATTGACGAGCAGGGTGTAAATAGCGCAATAACCGCAGCTCAATGGGCTTTTGTTAAGTTAAAAGAGACGAATGCGACTGAGCGAAGTGAAACCTTGATGCGCTGGTATGAGCTAGTTATAAAGCACAAGCAAACACTCGCAGAGCTGATGACTAAAGAGCAAGGCAAGCCGCTCAAAGAATCCCTTGGCGAAATTAACTACGGTGCAGGGTTTATCAAATGGTTTGCAGAAGAAGCCAAACGTAGTTACGGAGATGTAATTCCGCCAACAGATGACTCGCATCGTTTAACTAGCTTTAAGCAGCCTGTAGGTGTTGTAGCTGGTATTACGCCATGGAACTTCCCTGTTGCTATGGTTACTCGTAAAGTAGCGCCAGCTTACGCTGCGGGCTGTAGCTTTATACTTAAACCTTCTGAACATACGCCACTATGCGCTATTGCACTTGCTTATCTGGCCGATCAAGCTGGTTTTGTTAAAGGTGCATTTAATGTTCTGGTTTCACAAGATGCCAAAACAGTAGGCAAAATGTTAACCGACTCAGACGTTGTGCGTAAGTTTACATTTACCGGCTCTACCGGTGTAGGTAAGCAATTACTATCGCAGTGTGCAAGCACAATCAAGCGTACTTCAATGGAGCTTGGCGGCAATGCGCCTTTTATCATTTTTGATAATGCAGATTTAGATGAAGCTGTTGAAGGGCTAATGGCGGCTAAATTTAGAAATAGTGGGCAGGCGTGTGTTGCTGCAAACCGTATTTTTATACAACGTAATATTCTCGACAAGGTACTGTCAAAAATCACGCCTAAGGTTGCAGCGTTAAAAGTGGCAAATGGTTTTGAGGACGATGTTGATATTGGCCCACTCATTTACCCTAAAGCCAAAGAGAAAGTGCAGCAGTTAGTACAAGACGCACTCGATAAAGGCGCGACGCTGATTGGTGATAATAGTGACTTAGGTGGCAGCTTTCAAAACCCATTAATAGTGAATAATGTAACCACTGACATGGATATTTACCACGAAGAAGTATTTGGGCCAGTGTTAACGGTTATTCCTTTTGATGAAGAAAGTGAAGTGCTTGCGCTTGCCAACGATGTACCATTTGGTCTAGCAGCTTATTTTTACAGCCAAAACATTAAGCAAGTCTACCGAATTAGTGAAGGGCTTGAATTTGGTATGATCGGCGTAAATGAAGGTGTTATATCAAATCCAGTAGCGCCATTTGGTGGCGTTAAACAATCAGGTTTAGGGCGTGAAGGCGGCCATCAAGGGCTTGATGAGTACTTAGAAGATAAGTACGTGTGTATTAAAATTTAATAACGTCTTATTTACGCGGTTTATTTGCTTATAGCGCTTAATTTATGGCAAAAAACAAACTAACAGCTATATTGTCAACATGGGTACAAGTGATTGTAAACGTAAATCTTTATAATCAATTTTTTATTACAGTAATGTGGCAGATATATGATCTTTATCCTTTACTGTTGCCACACAAGGCACTAAATGCTACCTTTGGCAGTATATTTTTTGTTAAAAAAATAAGACAAAAACTAATAAAAAGTAAAAGGATTTCTATAAGTAGAAATAACCCCGTGTGTAAATGCCACCGTAAGGTGGCATTTTTTTGTTCAAAATTTAAAAAGGTTAATTTTAGCAAAATAACTGGTAGAGAATTTTAAATAAAGCATCCAATAATCAGATCTTTGGATAATAAATTTTTGCCTAGTTATAGCGTGATTTTCTTAACGTTAAATAGACCCTATATAAGCGAATTGGTATAACGTGTGAGGATTTTTAATTTTATTACAAACTGGTCTGTGTTATTTAAATCACACAAACCAGCTTTTGTAATAAATAGATCAACGGATAGGTGAGTAACCGGGAAGGTTATCGAGGTCGACTTCATCTAGCTGCTCAGGTTTTGCATATTCATTGATGTAATGTTTATACACTTCGGATTCAATAAATACTGCAAAAATGTCTGCATCAAGATGGTTCTGACTAACCATAGAGCCTAAAATATGCAAACATTCACTTACTGGTTTTGCTTTTTTGTATGGTCGGTCTACAGCCGAAAGAGCTTCAAAAATATCAGCGATAGCCATTAATCTAGCAGGTACTGACATTTGTTCTTTCGTTAATCCGCGAGGATAGCCTGTACCGTCAAGTTTTTCATGATGCCCTAGAGCATACTCAGATACATTACTTAAATGCTTTGGAAACGGTAAGATATCTAAAATATTCTTAGTTATATCCATGTGGCGCTTCATAATGTCACGTTCACCTTGAGTAAGCGTACCACGCCGAATCATTAAGTTTTCAACTTCATTATCAGACAGTAATGGGATTTTTTCGCCATTAATTTTTAATTGATATTGGGTTGATATTCTTTGGATATGCGCCTGTTCTTCCTCACCTAAAAACTCTCCGCCAACGTTCACGCGTTGTAATAATGCACGATCTAATGCGAGTTGTTTCAGTTCGGTATCAAGCAATCGTTCAAATTGGAGTACTTCAATTGGCTTATTTTTTTTCATCGCAGAGATTATTTTCTGCTGATACGCTATTTTTAAATCTCTGCTAATTATTTCAAATTTTGCATCGATAAATTTGATTCGATCAAAAATAGTTTCTAACTTTGTTGATTTTTCCATGACGTGGTCGGGAGTCGCAATTTTTCCACAATCATGTAGCCATCCTGCAATATCTAACTCATGGCGCTCTGCATCACTCATTTTAAATGTAGCAAGTGGGCCTTTATCTATTAGATGAACAGCATCGGCAAGCATCAATGTTAATGCGGGTACTCGTTTGCAATGACCTCCTGTATGAGGTGACTTTTCATCTATCGCCATGGCAATAGCCTCAGCAAAAGTTGCAAACAACTCTTCCATATCTTTAATTAATGCAGAGTTTGTTAACGAAATAGCACCTAAAGAGGCGAAAGAACGAACTAGCGTAACAAGCTCCTCACTAAAAGGAATATTATTATTTTCGTCGTCTTTTACATTGATAAGCTGGATAACGCCAATAATATCATCAGCATGATCTTTTAAGGGAATAGTTAACATTGACTGGGTACGATAACCTGTACGAGCATCCATAGCGCGAGCTGCGCTCATATCAAAAGGCAGTGCAGCATAAACATCAGGAATATTAATAACTTCCCCAGAATTAACCGCATGAGCAACAATCGCTGTTTTATTTTCTTTTCCGTCGATAAAAAGATCTATATTAGGAAAATCAACAGGCTTACCTAAACGACCGCCTAAATACAGATCCAATGATTCATTAATAACCGTTTCAAACTTAAGTTGTTTGTTATCTGTAATCGAATAAATAGTCCCAGCATCTGAATTAGCTATAGACATAATTACTTGCAGTATATCATCGAGTAATTTACTCGAATCTTTTTCGGTTGTTAACCTAACGCTGATATCAATAAAGTGATGCAGGTTTATTTTATCTTTGATGTGCTGCGGCATATTTCCACTACTTTTTGGTATGAATAAAGGCACCATTCCAATCCTTTGCGAGTGCTTGTAAATCAGTATTTTGAATTCGTTTGATAAAAACACCGTACACATGCGAACTAAACAGTGTAGTACTTTGTAATTCAGTAAATAAACTTAGTGCTTGCGGCCAATCTTTATTATAAAAATGGGTCATGGCGATAAATGATTTTTTTATTTCAGCGAATTGTTTTGTATCTAATTTATTTGTTAAGCCAATGGGCTCAAATAGCTGCGTTGCGGTCGTTTTTCCAACGACCTGCACTTTATCTATCAAGCGAAACGTTATATGTGGACATGCATTCATTGTTTCTTCAGCTACTAGAATAGCTACGCCGTAAAACTTGGTCAAGTTTTCAATTCTTGCACCTAAATTAACTGTATCACCTAGTACGGTATAAGCTTTACGATAAACGGATCCCATATCGCCCACATTCATATCACCGGTACTTAAGCCTATACCAATTTTGACCGCAGGTAGTTTTTGTTCGGCAAATAATTTATTAATGAGAGTCAGTCCGTTAATCATAGCCATTGCTGCTTCAACGCCGTTTTGTGCATGGTTTTCATCTTTTAATGGAGCATTCCAAAACGCCATCACCATATCACCAACGTATTTATCGATAGTCCCGTTATGATCAAATATTATTTGCGTTATTGAAGTAAGGTATTGGTTTAAGTACTCGCTTAATTGATGCGCAGTCATGTTTTCAGATAATGAGGTGAAACTGCGAATATCAGCAAATAATACTGTCATGTTTCTTTTTTCACTGCTTTGAGATAGCTCATTGCCTTGTTTTATAAGTTGTTCAATACGCGCAGGGGGGACATATTGATTGAACATAGATTTAATTTTTCGGCTGTGGTGCATCTCGGCGATAGAGCCAACAATAATGTAATAACCAGCTAATAATATTATGAGTAAGAGTGGCATTAATAATGGCAAACTAATTTTTTGTACTGACCATAAATACACGTTAAATGATATAACAGCTACCGTAATAGTTAACGAAAGAAAAATAATAAATCGGGCACTTCTGCCGTGGCTAAAAAGTGATAAAACGACACCCGTTAGCGCAATAATAAATAGGCTCGCACCTAAAGACCAGTTGGGCTTGGCTGGCAGTATCTCTGGGTGCATCAGTCCTTCAAATATATTGGCATGCACTTCAACACCAGGATATTGCATACCAACTGGGGTTGACCTTAGGTCAGCTAAGCCCACAGCTGAAGTACCAATAAAGGCAACTGTTCCTTCTAATTCATCAGAGCCAACTCTTTGCATCAGCACATCGGTTGCTGAATAATATGGGAAGCTATGTGCTCGGCCTTTATAGGGAATGAGTATTTGGCCGTGCTCATCTGTCTGAATCCATTTATCTTGAAACTTAATTCCTTCAAACAAAGTAATACCATCTAAAATATTTGAGCGCGTTTCAATTTTATTAGCAAGGACATACAGTCGAGCCACTTCAAGTGCTAAAGAGGGGTAAAGTTTATCACCGACTCTATTAATAAGAGCGGCTCTGCGGATAAAGCCATCGTTGTCGCTATGCGCATTTATAAAACCAATACCAGCAGCGGCATTTTGTAATTGTGGGATATTTACAATAGCCCCCGAAAACTCACTTATTTGTGAGTTCGCATGTTCAGCATTTTGCCATAAAACGCTGCTTTTTTTTGGTGGACTGTGGGCTGCAAGTTGGTCATCGGTTAGTAAAAATCCAAGGGCGGTATCATTTTTAGCAAGTGCGTTAGCAAACTTAGTATCGGCGTCTACTTGCTGTTTAATTTTGGCAAGTGGTAATCTATATTGCTTTGATAAGTTAGGTATTTCAGAAATGATTTGTGTAACTGGATTTACTTCAGGCTCGGCAAAAAATATATCAAAAGCGATAACAATAACACCTGCATCGGTGAGTTTTGTTACAAGATCAGCTATTTTCGATCTACTCCAAGGAAATCGACCTTGCTCTCGCATACTTTTTTCATCAATATCGATAATAACTACTGATTCGTCGATATGTCTAGGTGTTGCAGGTGTTGTTAATAAGAGCCGAGAATCATAAATGATGCCTTCCACACGATTAACTAATTTGGCTAATGTTCCTGTAGCAAATAACTCTATTGATGCAATAAATAAAGTTATAACGGCACCAATAAAAAAATGCCTGGAAATTATAGGCTTTAAAGATCTAATGGGCGTTTATCCTTGATAGATTAAAAATCAAAAACTCGTCCTTCTCGGCCGCATTCTATCAGTAACTTGTCACCGTATTTAGCTTGCAATGAGTTTTCTATTGCAAGAAGTTCATCATCGCTTCTTGCAGGGTCGTGGCTGATAATAACAATGTTTTTGATGTTCGCCTTTACGGCGAGATCGGCAACTTGATTAATCGTGCTGTGTCCCCAACCATGCTTAAGTGGTAAGTCGATATCTATAAATTGTGCGTCATGGATCAGTAAATCAGCGCCTTTAATAAAGTGAATCCACTCGTTGATATCGGTTCTTAGATCTTCTGGGGGGTTTAATTCATTATCAGTAACATATGCTACTTTCTTGCCGTCAGCGTTAACACAATACGCAGTACCGCCATCGGGGTGATTAAGCGGCGCAGTCGAAATTGAAAAACTATTAAGGCTAAATGTTTTTTTAGCCGACAATGTCGTATTTAGCGTAATATTTGCAGGTAACTCTTGGTATTTAACCGGAAATTGAGAGCCACTCATTTGTTTTAGTATGGCATCTTTACTTTCTTCGTCATCTACATTTCCAGCCACTATTGTTATATTTTGGTTAGATTGATAAATAGGGGTGAAAAAGGGGAAACCCTGAATATGATCCCAATGATTATGTGTCAGTAATATAGCGATAGGTTCCGCTTTTACCACTAAACGTTTACCTAGTTCAACAATACCTGTACCTGAGTCTAAAATAAGGGATTTGCCATTTTTCTGCTCTATATATACGCAAGATGTGTTACCACCAAAAATGTGCGTATGTTTTCCTGTTGAGGGCATTGAGCCCCTAACACCAAAAAGTTCAACTCTCATAAATTAAGGTGTAACTCCATCAACATAAAAATTGAACTTAGATGCACTTATATTATTAGAAGTACCGTTATTACAGGTGCTGCTAACAATAACTTGGGTATCACTTTGTAAAATCATTGATGTAAATACTTGTTCATTTGCACATTGCTCGGCCTTGTAAAAACCAACACCGTTGTGGCCAAATGTGCCATCTAATACACCATTACTTAAAATGCGCGCTAACACACCTTTATTATTACCCATACCACTTAGTACAATGTTACCCATGCTATCAAGCGCGGCATCTTTTACCTTAGTGTCACCGGTTTGCGTCAGTATGTACTGGCCAGCTCCACCTTCAGCAAAACTAGTCTCTTTTATTCCTGCTGATGATAATTTAACAATGACAGCTTGGTTTGGCGTATTCGTTTCATTACCAATTAAATACAGGTTATTTAAGGTATCAGCAAATATTTTAACTATTCTATCGTCGTTATCTAAACTCATTACAGAGTCTATATAGCTAAATTCGCGTTCACCATCAATACTTAGCTTTACTGCTAATAGCTGAGAATCAGAACCCGAAACAACTTTTCCGCCAATAAAAATTTTATCGCTATTATCAATGTAAACAGTTTTATAGGATTCGAAAGCGGTTCCAATAACTTTACCATTGTTACCAAAGTCGCTCTCCAGTGAGCCTTCTGGCGTTAACTTCATAACAAATGAGCTCGGTGTATCTGCCACTGTTAACGAGCCTACGGCAATAATATCGTTATCGTTATCCAGTGCTGCGTCAGTTAGATTGAGCTTCTGCGTCGTTACGGCTGTAGTGGCGTAAATCCCTTCTGTTGCAAAGTCTGTATCAAAATAACCATTTTGATCTACTCTTGCTACAAAACCTTCTTCATTGTTTTCAGTTTTACGCGAACCCGCGATAATAAGTTTGCCATCATTTTGCTCAATTAATGCAAAATTAGATGTACTTAAGTCGATTGCAATTTGCTTGTGCCCACTTTCACTAAAGCTAGTGTCTAACAGCCCGGCTCCGGTCAGGCGCGTTAATACTAGTTTAATTACGGAGCCTTGCTGAGCTGTTGATGCGATAATATATTTACCAGCATGGGTGCCATGGCTAAGCTGTATCACCTGCTTTGATTGATCATTAGAGTCAGTCCCTAAGTTGCTCAATGTAAGGTAACCTGATCCTGCTAAGCCAGTAAACAATGCCGCGTGATTGTCTATTGCTACAATAAATGGCTGACTACTTGAATCATCGCTGATGCCTGATACCCAAAGCGTATCGTTTAAATCTATTGTTGCAGTATTAGCTATTTGTTTACCGTTAATATCCGAAATAATATTAATGCCGTAGGTGTCATCAAGTGCCCCATCGGTTGCTAAAATACGCGTAGAAAACAGCTTTTCAGTCTCACCTTTCCCCGTTGTGCCCGATAAAGTAATTTGATTATTTATAGGTTCATATTTTACGCCTGTAATTTCAGCACCACCATTGCCTGTATTACCACCATTGCCTGTATTACCATCAATATCATAAACGGCAATACCATGATTACCTATACTCGTTACCAAATCGCCTTTTTTATCAATAGCGAGAACAACAGCTTCTTTTTCACCTGAATGGCGAGTGGTATATCCGCCAACAAAGGCGGTAAAATCAGCTGTATTTAAACCGCCAAGTGCAAAGAGTTCATCGTCGGTGTTATTCCCAGATAAATCGATGCTAAGTGCATTATAATCATTAAAATTACCGTTATTTTCACCATCTGAAATAAGGTAACGGATTAATGCATCTTTATCACCGTTTGCACTGGTAACACTCCCCACAACCATAAGATCAGAACCATTAAAGTTTTTAATGGCAAATGCTTCATCATCGCGTTGTTGACCACTTACATCTTTAATTTTAGGGCTAGATGCTTCGTAAGCTAATGTCGAAATGTCATATTTTATCCATAAACTATCATCGTCATTACCATTAAACTGTTTGCCAACAGCTTGAATTTTATTGTCGCTAAATTCAAGATCATTAATAACCAGCGTACTTGCCATTTTGGTACAGTGAATACCTGAATTATTGTCACCTGAGGTGTTGCTTATCACGCCTGTAACGCTCATTTTTAATAAACATGCTTCGGTGTTGGTACCATCAAAACTAGAAAAGGCGATAAACAAGTCACCGCCACCTGAAATTATGGCCGTTGCTTTTTCATCGTGCCCTAAATCCAGTATTTTTATGCCATCTTCATCGAACGCATTGTTGGCCGCACCATTATTAGTATATGAAGCAATGACAATATCTTGGTCTATGTTTTGACTAAACCCAACAAAATAAAGATTATTATTTAACTCAATACTGTCGTTAAATTCACCGTTTGAAAAAACACTAGACAGCTCTAACTCACCAGTCACAGGGCGTCCAAAAATTTCACTTTCGACAGGTATAAGGTAGTCGTCAGCATTAATTACATTAACAGTAATATTAATAGAAGTTGTTTCATTAGGAGTACCATCGTCGGTAACTGCTACTGTTATCAAATGCTGAGTCGCATTTTCATAATTAAAAGGGCTCGGGCCGCTTGCTGTTAATAGGCCTGAGCTGCTGTTAATGTTAAACAAACCTATGTCGCCACTGACCAGTGTGTAGCTTAAATTTTCGTTTTCAATGTCGCTGGCAACAATGGTGCCGACAACGTCACCGTCTATCGAATTTTCACTAACACTAAATGTTTGATTTGATGCAGTAGGTGCATCGTTTACAGCTGTGATTGTAATCGACAAACTTGCCGAGGCAGTGCCTTGGTTTCCATCACTTACAGAATATAAAACGGCTGCCACGCCATTACTATTTACAGCAGGTGTATATTGAAGTTGATTGCCAATAATTAATACCGACCCTAAGTCGGCGGTCGCTGAGGTGATTGTTAAGGTATCTCCGTCAATATCGGTGTCATTGGCGAGCACATTAATTAATAGCGGGGCGGCATCTTCGGCCATTGTTGCTGTATCAGCATTTGCAATGGGCGCATCGTTTACAGGTGTGATTGTAATCGACAAACTTGCCGAGGCAGTGCCTTGGTTTTCATCACTTACAGAATATAAAACGGTTGCTGCGCCATAACTATTTATAGCAGGTGTATATTGAAGTTGATTACCAATAATTAATACCGACCCTAAGTCAGTAGCTGCAGAGGTTATTGTTAAGGTATCTCCATCAATATCGGTGTCATTGGCGAGCACATTAATTAGAAGTGGGGCGGCATCTTCGGCCATTGTTGCTGTATCTGCGTTCGCAATAGGCGCATCGTTTACTGGGATAACCGTGACAGTTACTGTTGCTGTTGTATCATTAGCATTGGTGTTTTCTAAGGTTTTTCCATCAGTAATACTATAAGTTAGCGTTATATCACCATTAAAATTGACTGGTGGTGTAAATTCTATTTTTTTATCGACAATAACAGCTTGGGCAATCGTGTTTTCAATACGAGATATACTAATTACATCGCCATCTAAGTCGTTATCGTTAGCCAGTACATCAAGTAACGTCGCTGGACTATCTTCATTTAGTGTAAAGGTATCATTATTTGCGCTTGGCAAAGTATTCACACCACTTTTACTTAATATTACTTGAGCACTCGCCGCAAGGCCTTGTTCATTTGAAACTAAATAAGTAAAGCTATCAACACCTACAAAATTTTGATTCGGTTGATAAGTAAAAGAGCCATCAGTATTAAGATTAAGCTCGCCATTTTTTACAGCCACAACCGGTACGGTATTAACATAAAGATCACCGCTTTCAATATTAATGTCATTAACTAGCAAGCCGTTTTCAGCGTTAACTTCAAGCAACTTATTCGGTCTGAATAAATACTCATCATTCTGGGCAATCGGATTATCAGCTTCACTATTAATTGTTAACGTTACGCTGGCTTGAGCTGTAGCACCTTGAGAGTCAATTATTTGATATTGAAACTGATCTACACCAAAAAAATTAGCATCGGGTATATAAGTAAAGCTACCATCAGTTGCAAGTAATAATTGGCCATGAACAGGCGCAACAATAAAGTTTTCATCAACAAAAAAGTTGTCATTATTAGGATCTGTATCATTTTTAAGTAAACCAGCAATCGCTTCAACAACTAATGTACTGTCTTCACTTAAACTATAACTATCGTTAGTCGCAATCGGTGGCATATTTTCAGCTGCGCCGATGATAACTACATTGGCAATAGCTTGCTCACCTTGACTATCAACAATACGATATTGAAAGCTATCCTCCCCGCGCATATCTACTTCACCAAGGTATTCAAAGCTACCATCTGCGCGTAAAGTCAAACGTCCTCTTTTTGGTTCAGTGATAGGTGAGGTATCAACCGTTAAGCTATCTAAATCAATATCACTATCATTGGCAAGTAAGCCTGGTGATGCAATATTCAAATTACCATCAAGTGGAATGCTATAGCTGTTATCAAGTGCAATAGGTGCATCATTTATCGGATTAACAACAATTTCAACAACAGCGATGTCTGTCATATCAAGCTCATTAACCACTTGATAGCTAAAAGTATCTTCACCATTAAAGTTGGCCGTTGGTGTGTAATTAAACTCACCAGACTCATTTATATTTAACGTACCGTGCTGTGGTTGCACTAGCGCATCTAAATTTATGCGTAATTCACCCATATATTGATCGGTATCATTAGCAACTACATTGCCTTGTAAGCTTTCATCTTCATTAATTTGAAATTGATCGGGTTGCGCATTCGGGGCAAAATTTAGTTCTCCACCAATGGGGGCTATATTTATTGCTTCAGCAAAACCACTTTCGCCACCGCCATCAATGCCAGTGATCAGTATTTGATAGCTTTTATCAACAAGCGATCCATCAAAGCTAAAAGCTGAATTGGATAAGCTTAGAAATTGTTGCCCATTTTCGAGCGTATTAATATTTTCAGGAGTCACACCAGCTTGAGTTGCTAAATAAACGTTATAGCGATTGAGGTCTGAATTGGCTTGCCATGAAAGATCAATACTTTGATCATTACGCTGCGCTGTAACGCCTTCAATTTGATGGGGTTGCCAGCTAAATGTAGTCGCGTCAGCAAGTACTTGGTTATTTAAATTATCGGTTATCCATATTTCTAAACGAAGATCGCCCGCTTTTTCACCATAAAAATAAGGGTTAAAGCCAATAATTGATTGTTCAAAGCTTAAGCCACATAGTTCAGAACAAAGTGCGATGCTTTTATCTACACTTGGTAATACCAAGCTTACTGTAGCAATACCATCGGGATCTGAAACCGCAAGTGAAAACGTTACATTACCTTGCACAACTTCATTTTTTTGCGCAAATATAATATCAGCCTGTGAATTAGCAACTACATCGCTAACAAATGCTCTACTTGACGTCGAAACACCTGAAACTTTAAATTTGGTCGATTGATTACTAGCAGTAACTCCCGTTAAGTTGAGGTTACTTGAAATAGGCTGAGGTGTTGCTTCGTTACTCGAACTTGGCGAAGCTTCTGGTGCAGTGGTGCCTTCTGAGCCACCACAGGCGCTTAATATAAACGCCATGGCACCAAGCAAAAATATATTTTTTGCTATCATTTTAAATACTCCATAATAAAAAGCGCTATGTCCAATGTGTTTATGGTTCTAACCTAAAGGAGCCATTAGCATTTACATTAGGATTATTTATTTCATTGAGATTAAAATTGCCGGTAATCGTATCTAAACCATTCAAAAAAATCGCCTCAATATCGCCAGCTGCTTTATTATTGCCATGAGATGCAAAGGTAACAGCTAAATCAAGTTTACTTATATCTATTAGGCCGCTGTAAGCTGCATACCAATTACCACCAGTATCGCTAAAGCTAATTTCACCCTCGGGCACTGTACCATTATCAAAATCAACCGCCATGGTCATTGCAAAGTCAGTCACTGCACCTAAACTAGAATTCACTCCAAAGCTTGTCGCTTGATAGTTAAAAACGCCTTGGCGTTGTGCTATTTGATCAACCAAAGATGCATCACTAACCGTTTGATATTGTTGTTCAGAATAAACATCAGCAATAATAACTGTCTCTGAATCAAAGTTACTTTCTACTACAATCTCAGTAACAGGATCGGGCGAGGCAGTGGCCGTTTGTTGTTCACTTTCTTCATCCTCACTTTCACTTGGGCTATCGATACTTGTTATATTTTGATCAAAAACGCGCGACGCACTAATACTTGTGAATACTTCACCAGAAGACGTTACTTGCGCAAAGGAAAACGCTTCATCGCTGCCTAAAGAAACAACTTGCTGGTTTTCGAGTGTTAAATCTATTGCGCCGTCCCAAACAGCTAAAAACACATCGCCTTCGACCAACTGAACTTCAAAATGTGTACCGCGAATACCAATAGATCCAACAGGGGTTTTTACGCTATAAGAGCCACCATTTTTTTTAATCACTCCCGAAATCGAACGCAAACCACCTTTAAGTAATTCAATTGATGCAGAGCCTTGTTGGGTATTACTATCAAATTCATAATTAGCAATATTGAGCACCGAATTCTCTTTTAGCGCAATCAAGCCACCGTCAGACATTGAAAACTGTGCCTTACTTTTTTCACCAGTAGTTATGCGATCTACACCAAATACAGTGTCTCTGCGTTTTAATTGTCTTTGCTGTTTGGAGTTAGCATCTAGAGCTAAAACAGTACCTCGGGCAAGAATCGTTTTACCAGCAGGATTGACGGCTTGTGCATTAAAACTCACACAAAATAAGGTTGTTATTACAGGGAGTAAAAGTTTCATAAGTACCTTAAATTAGAATGAGTAAGAAACGCTTAAATTAACATCTAAGCGGTCATATTCGAATAAAGATATATTACTGGTTTTATCTTGGTAATTGGCCGCCAGTTGTATAGCTAAATCGTCGTTTATTAAATAACGTATGGTGCTTGTAAGCATCAGTAAATTGTCTTCACGGTCTTTTAAAAATAAAGGATGTTCATCTTGGTAATCAATCCACTGATATCCTGCAAGTGTTAGTAGTTGCCAATGTTCAGCAAGCTGAGAATTAGCCTGATAATACATGCCAAGTATATTACGACTATTTGATTTACCCGCAGGCACATCCGCATTTTCAGTTTTGATATTAATACTCACACTCTGAAACCAGCGTTGAGATACATAACTAGTTCCTGCGTTTAGTGCAATAAATGTGTTATCGAGTTTTTCATCAAGTTTATTATTCATTACACCAAAAGAAACAGCCCCAAATAAGCGAGACTTTTTAGAGAATTTAAAATCAGCCCCTGTTACGAGCGACGATTCTGTTCTATAAAGTTCGCCATCAAGTATTAATGGTGTTACACCAGCTTGTACATACCAACTTAGCTTATCTTGTTTGTGTTTATAAGCTGCATTTATGTGTGTGTTAACGCGGTCATATTGCTCTAACGCTTCAAACTTATACCATCCAGTATTAACACTTAACGTTAATAAGCTTTGCTGGTCCAGAGGATGAGAGTAGCTCCCTCTATAGTTAAGCTGCATATAGTTATCATCAGTACTTTTGCTGTCTGGCGACAGTAAAAATTCGCCTAAATTAGGTATGATAATAGTATCTTCGGTTGTCCCTGCGTTTACATTGTCATCCACACCAAAAGCAAGTTGAATATTTTGCGTATAAGAACGCCCTGCACGTTGCTGTTCAACAATGGCAGCATCAAGTAGTGATTGCGCGCTCGTTTTTATATTTTTGGGTGTATTAGCCGCGTTAATAAGTATTAGCGCTTGAGTGTCTGCTGCGGGTAAGTTTTTAACCATTAAATAAGCTCGAACTAAATGTAGGCGAGCTTCGTACCATTGCGGGCTTGCTTCGACTACACGTTCAAAAGCAAAGACTGCTGTAGCCGGTTGGTTTGTTTTAAGTGCGGAAATCCCTAACAAAAAATCAAAAGCAGGCTCGCCTAAATATTGATTTTCAATATGACTTTTTTTGTAGGCTTGTTGAAACTTATGATCAGAAATTAATTGTTGTAGTTCATTTAACAATTTAGCGTAGCTTTCGTCATTTTTAGCCAGAGCACTAACACTAACTACAGTTAAAAAACCACACAGTAAATGTGCTAAAGCCTGTCTAATCATGTTTTATCGAATATCCTATAAGAATTTTTTTGCTTTATTGCCATTAGGGTCAGTTGACCTTTGCGGATTGAAATTTGTTCTATCTAGGGGCGACTTAATCGCGGCGCAAGGTTTGTAGCTTAGTGGGCTCGGTAACTGCTCCTGCGTTACTCTAATGGCTTACATCCCTATAAGAATAAATCAAAACCGAGCAAAGCTGCCCAGTCATGCTCACGGGCCTTATTTAAAAAACAAACACGCCGCTACAAATCTAACCTCGAAAGATAAACAAGCCCTAATAAAATGATGGTAGTAGGTAATAATTTAGCACTTTTTATAGGCATGTAAAGCAAATGAAAACATTATTTCAAAAATGTAAATGTTAATATCTTCCAGTTTTTTAAATCAATAGCATAAAATTAGTGGCCTATTATAGCGATAATAAAACAGCTTGATAACAAAGCATAAATTTCGTTATTTAGGGCGTGTTGGCCTTTGTGGATTGAAATTTGTTCAATCTAGGGGCGATTAAATCGCGGCGCGAGGTTTGTAGCCTAGTGGGCTAAGTAAAAACCGAGCAACAAAGACTTAATCGTCCCTAGAATGAACTCAAAGGGCAGCGCATGTTTGGCATTTATACTGCGTTATCGCCTATTTATGGGGAATAACCACACTACATAGGCTCTGCCTTGCCTAAATACTAAACAGTCTGCTGAAAAATCAATCACGAAAGGTCAACACGCCCTAGTTGTTCTAAATAAAAATTTACAACGTTTTAGAGTAATTTAATTCGGTAAATTAGTCATGTTTTAATAAAATTGGTTTAGAACTGGTCTAGCTGTTCAGACAAGTAAATGCAGGGGGTAATAGATTGTATTTTTAGTTATTTAAAATTACTGAGGATATAATATGAAAATGATTATACAAAAAAATAAAAAAGGAGAAAAATTGGGGCGATTGACGGGGCTTGAACCCGCGACAACCGGAATCACAATCCGGGGCTCTACCAACTGAGCTACAACCGCCACAACACACCTTGTTTGGTGTGGCGCGCATAATACATAAAATAATAAATCTTGTGAAGTCTAAAAGTGAAAAAAATCAAAAAAAATAATTAATGCGTAAAATACAGTATGTAAGGTGGTGATTGATTAGTGCTTAAATATGGCTACTTTAGGCCATTTAACTGGGGGCAAAACGTGTAACGAACGAGATTAGTAAAGGGAGAAGAAATATTTAAGTCTTACTTTCTTTCTTAGTAAGTGCGAATGATTAAGAAACAGCGCATACCTTCTAAAAAACCGATAAATACTCAATAAATATGAAATATATTGTCGCTTTTATATATTAATTTATATAAACATAGCGTTTTTTGTAGTGAAAATTCATTGTTTTTTGAGAATAAATTGTAAATGAATGTATAATATTGGCTGGAAAAACGCTTAATAAAAACTATTTGGAGTGATTATGGATTCAATATTAAACTGGCTGAACGAAAACTCAGGCTTAATTTTACATTACGGTATACAGGCGGTTGTTGCGCTTGTTATCTTTTTACTTGGTAGTCGTATTGCTAAGTTTTGTTCTAACTTAACTGAAAAAGGTTTTGCTAAAAAGAACGTAGATAAAGCGGTTGGCTCATTTGTTTCAAGCATTGTGTATACACTTGTATTTGCTGTCACTATTTTAATGGCACTTTCGCAAATTGGTATTGAAACTACGTCATTCATCGCTATTTTAGGTGCCGCAGGTTTAGCTGTTGGCTTAGCGCTTCAAGGTTCATTGTCTAACTTTGCATCTGGCGTACTAATTATTTTACTTCGTCCATTCAAATCAGGTGATTTTGTTGAAGCTGGTAGTAAAATGGGTACTGTTAAAAAAATCGAAATATTCTCAACTGAACTACGCACTCCAGATAATAAAGTAATAATTGTGCCAAATTCACAAATTATGTCGGGTGCTATTACAAATTTCTCACGTGAGTCTACTCGTCGTATCGATTTAGTTATCGGTGTTGGTTACGATGCTGATTTACGTCAAGCAAAAGAAGTATTAAAATCAGTGTTAGATGCAGAAGAACGTCTACTTAAAGATCCAGCTTATACAGTTGCTGTATCTGAGCTAGGTGATTCGAGTGTTAATTTTGTAGTGCGTCCTTGGGTTAACAGTGCGGATTACTGGCCAACATATTTCTCGCTAATGGAAAATATTAAAATTGCATTAGACGACGCAAACATTTCAATTCCATTTCCACAAATGGATGTTCATTTACACAAGCAAGACTAATTTTAAATAGGTTATTTTTTTAATGAAATTAAAGCTTTTATCAATGTTAGTTGCAGCCTCTGCTGCAACTAACGCATTTGCCGAAGATGCAGAGCAAAAAACGTGGGAAGTTACCAGTGAGCTTGGTGCTATTATCACAAGTGGTAATACAGAAACAACCACGCTTAAAGGTGGTATTAAAGTACAGCACAATCTAGAAAACTGGAACAATGAGTATAAAATCGATGGAATCTTCAAAGAAGATGAAGTTGAAGATGCTGACGGTAATAAAGATAAGCAGCGTACCAACGAAAAATACTCTATTTCTGCGCAAGGTAATTACAAATTAAATGAAAAGCATGCTCACTTATTCATTTATGGTTCACACGTGTCAGATTACTTTGGCGCATACCGAAGTGAATCAGTAATTTCTGCTGGTTATGGTTTACGTTTATTAAACGAAAAAACCATGTGGCTAAGTGCTGAAATTGGTCCAGGTTATAAATATTTCGAATACCCAGATGACAGCACTGAAATTGACGACAACGGCGATTTACTTGCTGGTGAGTTTGAAGGTGAGGTGATTGCTCTAGGTAAGTTAGATTATAACTGGAAGATTTCTGATAATGCGCGCTTTACTCAGTTAATTGCAGTGGAGTATGGTGATACAAACACTAAAACGCGTTCAGAAACTGCACTACTTGCAAAAATTAATGGCTCATTACAAATGAAAGTTGCTTTTAATGTTACCAACAACTCAGATGTTGCTGATGATAAAGAAAGCACTGATACTGAAACGTCATTCACGTTAGTTTACAGTTTTTAACCAATGTAACTAAAGAAATGACATTTAAGTGACAAAAAGGGACGAAAGTCCCTTTTTTATTTGCTACTAAATAATGTATTATGGCGACCAATTTTGGTTGTAGACCTAGGGATATACCTACTCGTGAAAGTATTTACACAATTTATTAGTGCTTTTGTTCTATTGTGCAGTTTTAGTGCATTGGCTTTTACGCCAACAGCGTCACAATTGGAGCAGTTTAAAAAGTTACCTAAAGCTCAACAAGAAGCCCTCGCAAAACAGTACGGTGTTGATATAGCAACGATCACTGGTACAAACCAATCTAATAATCAAAATAATGCACAGCAGCAAAATAGTATTGGTGAGCGCGCAGAACCCGAAAAAGAAAAGCTTACAGATGAAGAGCGCTTTAAACCAAAAGTAGACGAAATAAAGCCTTTTGGTTATGCGTTATTTGCAGGTGAACCTACAACATTCATGCCAAGTGAAAATGCAGCGGTTCCTGATACGTACTTAATTGGACGCGGCGATCAACTAAGAATTAATTTTTATGGTAAAGAAAGTGAAAGCTTCGACATAACCGTTGACCGTGAAGGGCGACTTAATATTCCTGACTTAAGTCCAGTTCAAGTGGCTGGCCTTACTTTTGCTGAAGTAAAAGAGTTAATTAATGCAAAAGTAGAGCAAGAAGTTATTGGTGTAAAAGCATTTGTATCGCTTGGTCAACTTCGCAGTATGCGCATTTTAGTGCTAGGTGAAGCGTATAAGCCTGGTAGCTACAGTGTTTCTTCATTAACAACTGTTTCGCACGCATTATTTGTAAGTGGTGGAGTGTCTGATATTGCTTCACTGCGTAATATTCAAGTTAAACGCGCAGGCAAGGTTGTAGCAAATTTTGACCTTTACGACTTACTTATCAATGGCGATAGCAGTAACGACATCGTATTAAAGCCTGGCGATGTTGTGTTTATACCATCAGTAGGATCACAGGTCATCGTTGAAGGTGCAGTAAAACGCCCAGCTATCTTTGAACTTAAAGAAGGTGAGTCTGCTAAGCAGTTATTAGCAATGGCTGGAGGCCTTAAACCAAATGCATATGCCAAAAGCGCAATTGTAGAGCGCTTTAACTTCGATCGTAAAGAAGTGCTATCGGTAGATTTTTCAAAATCGCAAATTAACTATATTCCGCAAGATGGCGACCGTATTCGCTTTAATTCAGTTAGCTCTCAATACCAAAATACTATTAGCTTGATTGGCGCAGTAGCACGCCCGGGTAATTATCAATGGTACCAAGGAAAACGTATTTCCGACGTTCTAAAATCAGTACGTGGCGACTTACTCCCACAAGCAGATTTAAGTTACGGCTTACTTATTCGTGAAACAAATATTAATGGTGACATAGAAGCGCACCAATTTGATATAGCGCAAGCAATAGTTAAAAACACCGCAAATAACCTACAGCTTAAAGCAAACGATAAAATAATTGTATTTAGCCGCTTTGAAGAGAAAGAAGCTGAGTTGTCTGCGCTAGCAAATATGGCATTAAGCCAAGAGCAACAAGAGCAGCAACAAAAAGCAGAGCAATGGCACAAGTTTGAGCAAAAAGAGTTCGAAAAATATATTGGCGTTAATCAAGAAGACGAAGAGCTTGTTCTTGAAGACAATAAAATACTCACTATTGCTGAAATTTCTAAGCGCAAAGCAAAAGAAGAAGAAGACCAAGAACTCAAACCTGAAGATTACGCATTATTTAGCCGCCATAATTTATTAGCGCCAATTATTGCTAAATTTAAGCAGCAAGCATCAGTGCAACAAGCTATGCAATTAGTTGAAATCAGCGGGAATGTTACCTTTCCTGGTATTTATCCTCTAATGATTGGTGGTGAGGTAAGTGACTTAATAACAGCAGCCGGTGGCTTATTGGAGTCTGCCTACGTAAAACAAGCTGAAATTACACGTATTGTAGCCAGCGATGGTTCAAAAATAGAACATTTACGATTTGACCTTGAAAGAGCTATGAAGGGCGATCTTCAAAGTAATATTACGCTACAAAGCAAAGACAGCATAAACGTATTCGCTATTCCAAACTGGCAAGAAAACGTAAAAGTAGAATTAAGAGGCGAGCTCAAATTCCCTGGTACATACACTATACGCCGTGGTGAAACGCTAACTGAATTACTTGAACGCGCGGGTGGTTTTTCACAATTCGCAGAACAAAAAGCTGCAGTATTTACTCGTGCATCAATTAAAGAGCAAGAGGAAAAGCAGTTAGCGCGTTTATCTACAGAGCTTCGCCGTGATATAGCTTCTAAGAGCTTCCAAAACTCTGTAAGCAGTAGCACACTCTCGTATGAAGAAATGAACAAGCTGTTAAACGACCTCGCTAGTGTTGAAGCCGTAGGGCGTTTAGTAATTGATTTACCTTTAATTGTAAATAATCAACAAAATTTAGTATTACAAGATGGTGATACACTTTATGTACCAAGTAAGCGTGATTCTATAAGCATCATAGGTGAAGTTAATTACTCTACGTCTCACCTTTATCAAGCTGGTGTGAGTGTTGATGATTATATAGCGCTAAGTGGTGGCCTTAAAGAGCGTGCGGCTGAAGACCGTATTTATATTATTAAAGCCAATGGTTCAGTAAAAATCCCTAATGCAGGCGGCTGGTTTGCTGCTAACAATGCAGACCAATTAGAACCAGGTGACACAATAGTAATACCAATGGATGCTGGGCATATGGATAAGCTGACGCTTTGGAGCACAGCAACGCAGATTCTTTATCAGCTAGGTGTAGCAGTTGCTGCGATTGGTAGTTTGTAAAAGTTATTTTTCAGTATTCAGTTCAAACTAAAAAATTGAAATAGAAAATATTAAGCTTATTTCAGAAGAGAGAATCATGAGCGAAGAAAAAGAAGATAGTATTGAAAATTGTCCAGTTAACTCGCTAAAAAAGCTTGATAGCGAAATTGAGTTAAAAGAAGTGTTAATTGTACTTTGGAACAGCAAGAGGTTAATTATTGTTGTTACTTTTTTATTTTTTTTAGCTTCTTTAGTATACGCATTAAATACACCTGATTTATATAAGTCAGAGGCTCTATTATCTCCGACTGAAAGTGATAAATCAGGAGGTTTGAGCAGCTTAAATGGCCAATTTGGTGGTTTAGCTAGTTTGGCTGGCGTAAGCCTTGGTAGTGGTGCAGATGATAAAACAAAGTTAACAATAGAGGTTTTGAAGTCACGTAAATTTATTAGTGAATTCATACAGAATCATAATATTCTTAAAAATTTAATGGCAACTGAGTCTTGGGATGCTCGAAGTGATACTATCATTTACAATGCGAAGGTTTTTGACATTGAAAATAATAAATGGGTTAGAAAAGTTCGATTCCCTCATAAAGAAAAGCCTTCAATGCAAGAAGCGTACATTGAATTTTACAAGATAATGAAAGTCGTACTAGATAAAGATACGGGTTTAACAACTCTATCAGTTGAACATATTTCCCCTGTTATTGCACAGCAATGGGTTTTATGGTTAATTGAGGATATTAACTTAGAAATGAAGCAAAGAGATGTCGTTGAGGCAACAAAAAGCACCGCTTTCTTAACAAGCCAACTAGAAAAAACTAATGTTACAGATATTAAAACCGTTTTATATAAGCTTATAGAAGAACAAACAAAAGTAATTATGTTTGCGGAAGTTCGTGATGAGTATGTTTTTAAAACGGTTGACCCACCAATAATAACAGAAAACAAGTTCAAACCTAATCGTGCTGTCATTTGCATAATTGGGTTTTTTTTAGGAGCTACTCTAGGGGTTATTTTCAGCTTAATTAATTACTTTATTAGAAATAAGTAAGGTTGTTTTTTGATTTTTAAACTATCGTATCAACTCAAGGCTAGCTAAATATATGGGTTTTAATAATGCATCAACTAAAAAAAGAGATGATCTCAAAGTGGTAAAGCCCCATTTTTACTTAAACAAACGCTTTAAATCAAAAAAAGAAGCACTTACACAAAAGATTATTTACGTATATTGTCCAGTTGAATGTGCCTTTAACATAGGTGAAGTTATTGATGATTATGGTTTTGATATAATTGTTAATGATTATGATATTTTAGATTTTAGTAAAAAAATAATTTGCCATTATAAAAGCGGAGATTTGGGTGAAAAAGAGAGAGATTTTTTAGTTAAAGCTACCGAGTGTGGAGCATGGGTTGAACCTTTAGTAAGTTATTTAGATGATAGATTGAAATATACCGAAGTAAGGTTATTACACAGCAGTTACTTTTTACATCAAAAAGCTTTTTCAATTTTGTCACAAAAGCGAACTCAAATAACAAAAAGGTTTACAGATATAGTTAGTTCAATATTAATTTTGATTGTTACTTTACCAATATCATTATTAACAGCTCTTTTTATTAAATTAGAAAGCCCCGGCCCTATTTTCTTTAAACAAAAAAGAACGGGTCAGTACAATGTTGAGTTTTGTGTGTATAAGTTTCGTTCTATGCGAAACGATGCAGAGAAAAATGGCGCTCAATGGGCTAGTAAAAATGATGCGCGAGTAACAAAAGTTGGAAATTTTATTCGAAAAACACGTATTGATGAAATACCACAATTAATTAATGTTCTCAAAGGTGAAATGTCTATAGTAGGACCAAGGCCTGAGCGAGAAGTGTTTATAGCAGACTTGGAAAAAGAGATCTCATATTATCGTTTCCGTCATGCTGTTAAACCGGGCGTTACTGGTTTAGCTCAGGTTAGGTATCCTTATGGAGCGTCAGTTGAAGACGCTGTTTGGAAACACAAATATGACATTTATTATATTAAGCATCATTCGAGTATGTTAGACCTGAAAATATTATTACTGACAGTTAAAACAGTAATATTTGGAATGGGTCGTTAAGTTTTTACGAATTAAAAGTAGGTTGTATGAAAATTGTAGTTACAGGTGGTGCAGGGTTTATTGGTTCGGCTGTTATCCGCCATATCATTGATAATACAAATGATTCAGTTATCAACCTTGATAAGCTTACTTATGCAGGTAATTTAGAATCGCTTAAATCGGTGGATAATAGTGAACGTTATACTTTTGAGCAGGTTGATATTTGTAACCGGATAGAGCTTGATAGGTTGTTTGTAACGCACAAACCAGATGCAGTAATGCATTTAGCCGCAGAAAGCCATGTGGATCGTTCTATTACAGGGCCAGCCGAGTTTATTCAAACTAATATTGTAGGCACTTATAATTTATTGGAAGCAGCACGCGATTATTGGAATTCGCTAGACAATAAGGCTAAACAAGACTTTAGGTTTCACCACATATCGACTGATGAAGTATATGGGGATTTACCACATCCTGATGAGCAAACGGGTGATCTAGCTTTATTTACCGAGCAAACTTCATATGCACCAAGTAGTCCTTACTCAGCGAGTAAAGCATCGAGCGACCACCTTGTACGAGCTTGGTTACGAACATATGGTTTTCCTACAATAGTTACTAATTGCTCTAATAATTATGGACCATATCATTTCCCTGAAAAATTAATACCATTAGTAATACTTAATGCCCTTGAAGGTAAAAAACTTCCAATTTATGGTAAGGGTGACCAAATTCGTGATTGGTTATTCGTTGAAGATCATGCTCGAGCTTTATATAAGGTAGTAACTGAAGGTAAAGTTGGTGAAACCTATAATATCGGTGGTCACAACGAAAAGCGAAATATTGAAGTGGTACAAACTATTTGTAGTATTTTAGATACTTTAGTGCCGAAAGAAGCAAAGTATGCTGATCAAATTACGTATGTTACAGACAGGCCAGGTCACGATAGACGCTATGCTATAGACTCATCAAAAATGAGTCGTGAGTTAAATTGGATGCCAGTTGAAACATTTGAAACAGGCTTACAAAAAACTATTCGATGGTATCTGGATAATCAGCAGTGGTGCAAAAATGTTCAAGATGGCTCTTATCAGCGTGAACGTTTAGGAAGTTTAATTAATAGGAATGAGGAATAATATGAAAGGGATTATTTTAGCGGGTGGCTCTGGGACGCGTTTGCACCCAATAACAAAAGGTGTATCGAAGCAGCTATTACCGATTTACGATAAACCAATGATTTATTATCCATTATCAGTATTAATGCTGGCTGGTATTAATGAAATATTAATTATCACAACACCAGAAGAGCAAGAGGGCTTTATTCGTTTATTGGGAGATGGTTCTCAATTTGGTATAAATCTTACTTACAAAGTTCAGGCTTCTCCTGATGGGTTAGCACAAGCATTCATTATAGGTGAAGATTTTATTGGCACAGATGACGTGTGCTTGGCTTTAGGTGATAACATCTTTTTTGGACAGGCATTTGGTAAACAGCTTAAACATGCTGCTGAAAATTTAACTGGCGCGAGTGTTTTTGGTTATCAAGTAATGGATCCTGAACGATTTGGTGTTGTAGAGTTTGACGAAAACTTTAAAGCATTGTCCATAGAAGAGAAACCTAAAAATCCTAAATCGAATTGGGCAGTAACTGGTTTATATTTTTATAATAATTCAGTTATCGACATAGCTAAAAATGTTAAGCCATCATCACGTGGTGAGCTAGAAATAACATGCGTAAATCAAGCTTACTTAGAACAAGGTACCTTAAACGTAGAACAATTGGGACGAGGCTTTGCATGGCTTGATACTGGTACTCATGATTCGCTACTAGAAGCATCCCAATTTGTTCAAACAGTTGAAAAACGTCAAGGCTTTAAAATTGCTTGCCTAGAAGAAATTGCATTACAGCAAGGTTGGTTAACTAGAGAGCAAGTTTATCGTATAGGTAATGACTTGGCAAAAACTGGTTATGGTCAATATTTATTGAACATCACAAAATAGTTATTAAAAGATAAAAATATGAACGTTATTAAGACCAAAATAAAAGATTTAGTCATCATAGAGCCTAAAGTTTTCGGTGATGAAAGAGGTTTTTTTTATGAAATTTTTCAAGCAGAACGCTATAAAGCCGCTGGAATAAATGCAGATTTTGTGCAAGACAATCGCTCCCGCTCAACTCAAGGGGTATTAAGAGGCCTGCACTTTCAAAAAAACAAACCTCAAGGGAAATTAGTATCCGTTACCGAAGGTGAGGTGTTTGATATTGCCGTTGATTTACGTCCACATTCGGATACATTTGGCCAACACGAAGCTGTTTTATTAACTGGTGAGAACAAACTACAATTTTACGTTCCACCTGGTTTTGCTCATGGCTTTTGTGTATTAAGTGAAACCGCTGACTTTCAGTATAAGTGTACCGACTATTACGATCCAAATGACGAAAGTGGCTTATTATGGAATGACTCTGAATTAGCAATACATTGGCCACTTAATAATCCACTATTGTCTGATAAAGATAAAATTCAGCCAACATTTTGTGAGATTAAAGACAAGCTAATAAATGGGTGGGATAAATAATGGCATTGTATACAGTATTTGGCGGGCGTGGTTTTATTGGTTCTGAAATAGTGAATCAGCTAAATGATCTAGGGCATACAGTTAACGTTCCCAAAAGAGGTGATAATGCAATTTTTGAATCCGACTTAGGAACTGTAATTTACTGTTCTGGTGTTGGTGATTGTAAAAACACACCATTTTCTGTTTTGGAGGCCAATGTCAGTTTACTTGCGCAGATTTTACAACAAGCAAAGTTTGAGCGCTTACTTTACGTCTCCTCTACTCGCGTATACATGAACCAGGCACTATCAAGTGAACATGAAAACTTAACTGTTTGTGTAGATGATAATAGGCGACTATTCAATTTGACAAAGTTAGTAGCAGAAGAGCTATGCCTTAAAAGTGGTCGTAACGTTAGTATCGTAAGACCGAGTAATGTGTATGGCGTGGCGTTAAACAGTCCTCTTTTTTTACCTGCTATCACACGTAATGCTATTAATCATAGAAAAGTAGATATGTATATTCCTAAGGGGTATGCTAAAGATTATGTTTCAGTGGAAGACGTTGCTTTTTGTTGTATTACAATTGCCTCAAGTGAACAATGCGATAACCAAATAATTAACATTGCTGCGGGTTATAATATAACAGCACAACAAATTGCAGACATGCTACAAGAACATACACAATGTGAAATTGTATGGCATGAAATAGATTTTCCAAATGAGGTCTTTCCACCAACTGATATAGCATTAATAAGTAATATAATTCCAAACTACAGCCCTAAAAATGTATTAGCGGATTTACAAGAAATGATTGTTGAATTTACAAAAGTGTTAAGCATCAATTAATGAGTGGGTTTAATCGTTTATTGAAAAATTCTTTAGCTAATATAATCAATGGTTTTTCTAATGTAATATTAGGTATTGTTATATCCCCATTTTTGATAAATACACTAAGCTTTGAGGAGTTTTCAGTTTGGTCAATATGCTTACAGGCGGGTATTGCTGTGAGCATTTTTGGTGTGGCGGGGCAAATAACAATAGGCCGCTTTACCTCTCAGTTCAAGTTTAACAATGATGAGCTAGGGTTAAATCGAGTTATTAATAACTATTTTAATATCATTTTTTATATTTTTGTATTTTTCCTGCTGTTGTTAACAGTCATTATAGCAAACTTTGAATCTATATTCGCCAACATCCCAAATGATATTATTTTTGATTCAACAATCTCATTCATATTGGTTTTTAGTTCATTTATTCTCGGTATATTTTCTACAGTAGTCATTGGCTACTTCATTGGCATAGAAAAAAACTATGTCACGGCAAATATTAATCTCATATCCAGAGTGTTTATTGGTATTGCAGTAGTATTTTTAGCCGACTATGGCTTAATTGCTATTGCATCCAGTTACTTTGTGATTAATGTGCTTTCATATCTATTTATGTACAAACAGTTTCGTGCTTTTGAAAAACATCATTTTTCATTTGGTTTGCAAGGTAAAATTGACGAGCTTATTAAGTTCTTCGGTGGGCTAACTATTTGGAATTTTGCTCAGTTTCTTATATCAGGAATAGGTATTTTCGTTGTTTCTATTTATGACTTTGAAAATCTCCCCTATTTTGTATTAGCAATGACCATGGTGAATGCAGTCGTTGGTCTATTAGGTGCGATTGTTAATCCGATTATTCAACCAATAGTAAAGTTGAATGAGGCAGATAATAAAAAAGGAGTTGATGAGCTTGTTATGTCATTGTCAATGATTTTTGCATTGGCAACATTTTTGGGTGTTAACATTTCTAATTATATTTCTTTGCAAATACTTCAGCTTTGGGTTGGCGACAGTAATGGTGAACTTGCTAATAACTATTTCAACTATTTATTAGTCGCATTTTCGATTCGAATGGTTATTGCTCCTTATGGTATGAAGTTAGTTGCCAATGGCCATCAGCTTAAAATTGCACACTTTCCGGTTATTGAAGGTGTATTAAATTTAGTTTTTTCAATATGTTTTGTGAGAGAATTTGGGGCTATAGGTATCGCATATTCAACAATACTGTCTGCAATAGTTATTATGTTGGTTTATGCAAGAAAATACTCAAAAGAAACTATTTTAGATAAAAGTGCTTTATTTATATTCTTGTCATTTCTGCTAATACCTTCAATAGCTGTAATTTCAATTTTTTCCTTTGATTATGTAAGTGATGAATATCGCATCTATTTGCAATTAGCACAGGTCTTTGTAATTATTGCTGCGGGGTACTATATGAGTAAATATTTTGCGAAAGTTAAAGGTATTGTTAATGAAACTAAAGCAATTAGTTAGAGATTTTTTAGTTGTGATAAAGTCTAATTATTATAAGAAATTAAATAAAAGTTCTATTTTTGCGGACAAGACAATACTTTTTGAAAAAATAGATATATCCCACTCATCAATTGGGAAATACACTTACTTTGCAGGTAAGGGGACTGTGAGCAACGCAATAATTGGTAGTTATTGTTCTATTGCTGATGGCGTTAAAATTGGCATTGGGTTACACCCGCTTGATTGGGTTTCTACACACCCATCAACTTTCTCTAGTAATACTATTTTTCCTTATAGACATTTTTCAAGATCAAAACCATTTCTCGAATCAGAAACCGTCACTATAGGTAACGATGTATGGATTGGATTAAATGCAATCATTTTGGATGGTGTTGTTGTAGGTAATGGTGCTGTTATTGCTGCCGGTTCTATCGTTACTAAGAATGTTGATGATTACGCTATAGTCGCCGGAGTCCCTGCAAAGATAATTAAGTATCGAACTCAACCTGAAGTAACTAATATTCCGTGGTGGGAATTCGATGATATTAGCTTAAATGAATATTTAACCAAGGTTGATAATTCACATGTATGAGTTTATCTATAAAGTAAATCGTCGTATTTATCTATTATTATGGAATATTTTATTTAAGCGAGATTTCAAGTCATTTGGTAAAAAAACGACTATCTACAAGCCTAGAAATATTCAAGGTGCGAAGTATATTGATTTAGGTTGCAGAACATCATTTATGCCTGATGCTTGGCTATTAGCACTTAAAATTGATGATAATGATCCACAGCTTGTTATCTCAAATGATTGTTACATTGGCCATTATGTTCATATTGTTGCTGTTAGGAAGGTGATAATTGAAGATTCAGTGTTAGTTGCTGATAAAGTTTATATTTCAGATAATTTACACAACTACGAATCGATTTCAGTACCGATAATTCACCAACCTGTTAAATACCATCGTAATGTTCTTATTAAATCAGGGGCTTGGATCGGTGAAAATGTATGTGTTATTGGTGCTTGTATCGGTAAAAATTCAGTAGTCGCAGCAAACTCAGTTGTCACAAAAGATGTGCCTGATTACTGTATTGTAGCAGGGGCTCCTGCAAAAATTATCAAACGTTATTGCCATGAAAGCAAATCTTGGAAAAAAGTTAGCTATGAATCAATGTAAAAGATTGGGTTTAGTCACTGTTTTATATAACTCGCCTGAAATACTAAATGATTTCTTCGAAAGTATTAATAATCAAAAAAATATTAATTTTCACTTATACGTTATAGATAATAGCTCATTATCAGAGCCATTAGCGCTTTCTAAAGTATTGGTAGAACAATATAAACTACCAGTAACATTTATAGATAATAAAGGTAAAAATGTAGGCGTTGCTGCTGGCAATAATCAAGGAATAAAAGCTGCTTTGAGTGATGGTTGCCATTATATAGGTTTAATAAATAATGATCTTATTTTTAGCAAATCTGATGTTCTTTTCTCTTTATGTTTATCTTTAAATGAGTATGACTTAGTTACCCCTAAAATTTATGCTTACCCTGAAGGCGATGTGTGGTTTGAAGAGGGTTACTTCGATAATCTAAGGGGGACTACTCCTCATTCTTTAATTACTGATAAATCTGTAATGCCTTATGCTCCTACATGCTTTTTGATATGTAAATCAGAAATATTTGAGGTTTGTGGAATTATGGATGAGTGGTATTTCGCTTATTATGACGATTCAGATTTTTTGTATAGGGTGAATAAAGCTGGTTACCAGCTTGGCTTTATAAAATCTGTATATATTCAGCATAAAGTGAGCTCTAGTACAGGTGGAAGTTATAGTGACTTTACAATCTACTATGCTACTCGGAATCGTCTTTATTTTATTCGCAAGAACATAAAAAAAATATTACCTCTTTTTTTTACTGTACTGTCCAGGATCTTTACGTTCCCAAAAATTAAATATAAACAATACGGTCTTTTGGTTAAAGCTATCATTGATGGCCTTAGAGCTAAAGTTTAATGCCCTATTTTATTGTATTTATATTATTGTTATCTACAGGATTTGATGTTTTGGCCGTTAATACGCCTGTAGGTGCGGTTCGATTCTCATTTTTATTGTTTTTACTTGCTGCTATTTGGATGTTTTTTTTTAAAGAGTTTAAAGTTTCTAAAGTCGGTTTAATAATTTTTCTTTTAATCATATTTATGATGTTAATTTCGACTTACTTTTCTTTTTCCCCTATTCGTAGTCTTTCTTACATAGTATGGTTTATCATTTGCTACTTATTCTATTTTAGTGTTACTAAAAATGCGATAAGGCAATTCTCTCCAGAGAGTATTATTAAAGTTTTTAGGGACTTAGGTCGTTTACTGATTTTAGGGTGTATTTTTCTAAAGGTTTTAGGGGTTGATAGACCATCACTTTTTTTCTATGAACCATCTTATATGGTCATTGCATTATTGCCATATACTTATTTTACAATTTTACAATTTAAACTTAATAATACTGTCTTTAAGCTTATAGATGTAATGTTAGTGGGTATATTGGTTTTAATAACGATGTCGGCAAATCTGTTGTTATCAATATTAGTTGTTATTTTAGTGGGGTATTTGAGGCCGTCTTTTAAATCAATATTTATATTGATATGCTTTTCTGTTTTAAGTTATTACTTTTCAATTTGGTATTATACAAATAATTCAGATTTACTCGCTTTTACATTTCAAAAAATACATGAATCACCTGATATAATAGCCTCGCTACTTGAGCGAACAGGAAATCGTTGGCCGCGAACTATGATAGGGATAGATGTTGCAAAAGAGTATTTTAACTCAGGGATCGGTTTAGGAGCTTTTGCAGATTTTTCTATTTATTATAATGTTTATAAAGATTATGCTGGTGGGTTTGTTTGGAATGAGCCGAGAGGTTTTCCTGCAAGCAATGTTTTTATAGAACTTTTGGCTGAAGGTGGGATTGGGGTATTAGTTGTTTTTTTAATTTTTATTCTATATACCTTTTTTAGTTCTTTAAAAGTTCAGGATAATAAACGTTATATATCGGATTGGCGTAAAATTATATTTATATTTTTTATATTGTTAATGTTCGAGTCGAGTTTATTAAGACCCTACTTTTGGGCTTATTTAGGAGTTCTTGCAAGCTTTACTGCCTTGCCAAATTGTTCAAATTTAAAAAGATTAAATAAATGAAATTAATTATAATTGATGCCCGCTGTATTTTCGACTCTGGAGTTGGTGTGTATTTGAGGGAAGTTTTACAGAGGTTAATTAAAGAGGATGTTCAAATTGAGTTGATTATGGATAGAGCCCAAAAGGCTCAGTTTGAAGCTCTTAAAATATCAGTGAAAAAGGTACATGTTATAAAGTATGGGAGATTCTCTTTTTTTAACCTATTGTTTTTGAATAAGTTAATAAAGCATGCTGATGTGTATTTAATGCCGTCTCTTACTGTGTCGCCTATTTTTAGTTCGGTACAAAAGATGACTGTTGTTCATGATGTATGCCCAATTAGGATGTATAAATCTTTTGGGTACATTACTGCAATAGCTTATTGGTTCATGCTGGGGATTCAATTGGTCTCTTCTAGAAAAGTAATTGCTATCTCTGAGTTTACAAAAAATGAGATTAAAGCCTATTACCCCTCATATTTGACTAGAAAAATTGATGTTATATACAATGGACTTTCCACTCGCCTTAACGATAAATATAAAGAAAATATTCGTGAAAAGCCCTATTTATTATGTGTTGGTAATGTAAAACCACACAAAAACATAGTCAATTTTGTAAATTATTTTACAAATCACAGTAAGTTTTCTAAAAAATTTATACTTGTAATTGTTGGGCAGTCTGATGGTTTTAGAACAGGAGAAAAGCCCCTTATTTGTTACGAAGATAATGTTGAGTTTACAGGTTTTGTAAGTGATGAAGAATTAGGGGGGCTGTATGATAATGCATCAGCTTTTGTTTTCCCTAGTTTTTATGAAGGTTTTGGTTTGCCTATCTTGGAGGCTATGAGTTTTAACTTGCCTATATTAGCTTCTGACATACCTGTTTTTAAAGAAATAGCCCAAAATACTATAGAGTATTTTAACCCTAATAACTTCAATGATTTTGATACGAAGTTGGAAATACTGTTTTCGCGCAGTAACTCTGATTTTTCTAAAATCCTAGAGCAGTTTACTTGGGAAAATAATGTAAAAAAGATGATTGGTATTATAAATAGATGAAAATTTTACAAGTGAATAAACTTTATACCCCTGATATTGGTGGTGTAGAAACAGTATGTCAGCAATACAGTGAGCTTTATGCAAAAAAACATGATGTAGTAGTATTATGTGTACATAAAAAATTTAAGCTGTTAGGCGATGTTTCTTATATTAACGGAGTTAAAGTAATCAGATGTAGCTCTTTGGGTATGTTTTTTTCTATGCCAGTGTCATTAAGCTTTTTATATCATTTTATTATACAATTTATAAAATGCGATATTGCTTTTATCCACCTTCCTTTTCCACTTGCAGATGTCTCTTGGATGTTTAGCTCTTTTGTGAAGCGCAGAGTGTATTTAGTTTGGCATAGCGACATAGTTAAACAAGGATTATTCAAAAAGTTATTAGGTCCAATTTTAAGATTAAGTGTTAGAAATGCCAATAAGATTCTTGTCACCTCACCATTGATGTTAGACTTTTCAGATAGTTTGAGCTCTGTGAGGCATAAATGTTCAGTCATACCCTTATCTGTTGATTCAAGCAAGATAAAGCAACAAGCTAATTTCAAAACAAATATTGAAGAAGTAGAGCATCTTACTGAAATTGATGGTCTGTTTTTTGGTCGTTTATGCTATTACAAAGGTGTAAATGTACTACTAGACTCCCTAGTTAATGGAAGCAAGAATGGCTTTACTCCAAAAGTTGTAATAGCTGGTAGAGGAGAATATGCAGAGCTAATAACTAAAACTATTATTACGTATAATTTGACAAATGTAATATTTATTAATCGTTTTTTGAGTGAAGAAGAAAAATACAACTTAATTAAAATGTCAAAATGTTTTTTGTTTCCCTCCATAGAAGTATCAGAAGCTTTTGGAATAACTCAGCTTGAAGCCATGTGCTTAGGTATACCTGTAATTAATACGGACCTCGCATCAGGAGTACCTTGGGTTAGTTTGCACGATGAAACAGGCTTGACTGTAGAGCCTAAAAATTTAGTACAATTTTTAGATGCTTTTAAATTACTTTTAGGCAATGATATTTTGCGAAAGAAGTTTAGCGAGAGTGCAATTAAAAGGGTTGCTACAGAGTTCGATGATACAATTATTATTAAAAAATTAAACTTACTGATAGAAGAGTAAATAAATGATTTTACCTATTATAATGGCGGGTGGCTCCGGCACGCGCTTATGGCCGCTTTCTCGTGGCAATTACCCAAAACAGTTTTTATCGCTAAGCGGCGAACATACGATGCTGCAAGATACATTAAGCCGATTGAATGGTCTTGTGCATAGTCCAGCTATGCTAATTTGTAACGAAGAGCATCGTTTTATTGCCGCAGAGCAAGTACGTCAATTAGGTGTAAAGCATAGCGGTATATTTTTAGAGCCAGTAGGGCGTAATACAGCCCCTGCAATAGCACTCGCTGCCTTCAAAGCAATTGAAAAAGGCGAAGACCCATTACTGCTTGTACTTGCTGCCGATCATATAATAGATGATATCGTTTCGTTCCATCAAAGCGTTAACAAAGCCTCAGAGCTTGCAAAGCAAGGTAAGTTAGTCACATTTGGTATTGTTGGCAATAAACCAGAAACAGGTTACGGCTATATAAAACGTGGCGAAGAGTTTAGTACAGGTTTTGTAGTAGACAGCTTTGTTGAAAAACCAGATTTAGAAACTGCAAAACACTATATTGCCAGTGGTGATTATTACTGGAATAGCGGTATGTTTTTATTTAAAGCGAGCCGTTATCTAGCCGAGTTAAAAGCGTTTCGTCCTGATATTTATAATGCTTGTAAAAAAGCAATTGAAATACAGTCTAACGACCTAGATTTTATTCGTGTAGATAGAGCTGCATTTGAAGCTTGCCCTGATGAATCAGTAGATTACGCCGTAATGGAACACACCCAAGATGCGGTTGTTGTGCCTATGGATGCAGGTTGGAGTGATGTAGGTGGTTTTGCTGCGTTGTGGGAAGTATCAACTAAAGACGAAAATGGCAATGCATTTACTGGTGATGTGAAAGCCGTTGATACTAAAAATACCCTTGTGTTTGGCGAAGACAAACTTGTTGCCACCGTAGGTGTTGAAAACTTAGTCATAGTAAACACCAAAGATGCCGTACTTGTAGCGCACAAAGACCAATCACAACATGTAAAATCGATCGTACAGCAATTAAAAGCTGAAAATCGTTCAGAAGCAACCATGCATCGTGAAGTATATCGCCCTTGGGGTAAGTATGATTCGGTTGATAATGGTGAACGTTTTCAAGTTAAACGTATAACGGTAAAGCCTGGCGCTAAGCTAAGTGTACAAATGCATCATCATCGCGCAGAGCATTGGATTGTTGTATCAGGCACCGCTAAAGTACAAATCGACGACACAGAGCAATTTGTAACAGAAAATGAGTCGGTTTATATTCCCATTACAGCCGTGCATGCACTCGAAAACCCAGGGAAAGTTGATTTAGAGCTTATTGAAGTTCAATCAGGCTCGTATCTAGGTGAAGATGATATAGTGCGCTTTGAAGATCGTTACGGGCGAGTAAAAGGATAAATTATGGATACAAAAATCATAATTGAGCAAAGTGATATTGCTTTTGGCACAAGTGGCGCACGTGGGCTGGTTACTAACTTTACTCCAGATGTATGTGCAGCTTTTTCAATCGCATTTATTAAATCGATTGAAACAAAATTTAGCTTTAATACAGTCGCGCTAGCAATTGATAACCGTCCAAGTAGCTACGCCATAGCACAAGCTTGTGCTGAAGGATTAAAACAACTTAATGTAAACGTAATATATTACGGCGTAATACCTACACCAGCTTTAGCATATAAAGCAATGCTGGATGATATTCCATGCATAATGGTAACAGGCAGTCATATACCATTTGACAGAAATGGCTTAAAGTTTTATCGCCCAGATGGTGAAATTACTAAAATAGATGAACAAAGTATTTTAAGTGCATCGGTAGAATTTATTACACTGAGTCAAGACTTAACAGAGCTATGTGAAAGTCAGGCAGCAAGAAGTGCTTACATACAGCGTTACAGCGAATTATTTAATAGCGACGCATTGGCAGGTAAAAAAATAGGTATATATGAGCATTCAAGTGCGGGGCGCGATATTTATAAACCATTGTTTGAAAGCCTCGGTGCCAATGTAATTAGTTTAGAGCGAAGTGATGTTTTTGTACCTATTGATACAGAAGCTGTGTCGGATGAGGATAGAGAAAAAGCGCTCAACTGGTCAAAAGAGCACAGCTTTGATGCAATATTTTCTACCGATGGAGATGGAGACCGTCCATTATTAGCTGATGAAAAAGGTCACTGGCTAAGTGGTGATACTCTAGGGTTGCTTACAAGCCAACTATTAAATATAGAAGCACTGGCAGTACCCGTAAGCTGTAATACTGCGATAGAAAAATCAAATAGTTTTAAACAGGTTACGCGCACAAAAATAGGCTCGCCTTATGTAATAGCAGAGTTTAATGAATTAAAAGCGCATTTTACTCGTATTGCTGGTTTTGAAGCAAATGGTGGTTACCTACTTGGTTCTGATATTGAGGTTAATGGTAAAAGATTAACGGCATTGCCAACGCGAGATGCATTACTACCAGCGTTGTTAGTTTTGGCTCAAAACAAATGTATATCAAATCAGCTATTAGCATTACCAAATCGATTTGTTGCAAGTGATAGGTTACAAAACTTCCCTACCGATAAAAGTCGTGAGCTGATTAGTGTGTTAACACAAAATGTTGAAGTACTGACTTCTGGATTAGGATTGCAAGTACACTCAGCAATTGATACAACCGATGGTTTAAGAGTAACGTTAATTAATGATGAAATAGTGCACCTTAGACCTTCAGGTAATGCCCCCGAACTTCGTTGTTACGCAGAAGCATCGTCATTAACGGTAGCAAAAAAATTAGTTGTAGCTGCATTGAAATTTTCTAATGAGTATTATATTTAAACCAATATAGTATATAGGGCTGCAAATATATGCAGCCTTGTTTTCACTGAAAATCTCTGGTTAGAAATAAATGAATTTAAATACTTTTAACTCAGTGTTTTAGCTAATTTATTAACCAGAGTTCAGGTAAATTAGTGTGAAAGTAGCCTGTTGAGATAGAGTTTTTACAAAAGCTTAGCTTGTCTACACATAAACCCCCAAACTTAACTCTCTGTGTTATTTGCGCAGTTTGACCCAACCAAGTACAATCTGCCCTCACCAAATTAAATCTTTACTATAGAAAGTTAGCACTTTGTTTTATGTAACCCTGATTAATAAGAAATAATAATCGGCTTTTATAATCAATAGGTTAAAGTGTTTTTAAGTTATTCACTAAAGTACTGGTTAAAGCTTGTGGCGCTAAAAAAGCTATTTTATTTTAAAATTATGTATACCAGCTCATTTAACAGTACCAGTAAATATATTCGTTAAAAGGTAAACGCAGCACTGAGATTGTAGGTTTAAAATAAATCAGTACGCAAACTCTTAACTACAGATAGAAAGATTAACCGAAAGTGAAAACCTAAGAATAATATACTAGTGAGGTTTTTTGCGGGTATGCTTTTCACATTTATTTAACTGGTTGCGTGTTTACTGAACAGTCGTATCTTGCGCCGCTACTATAGCCATGCTTTAATTAGCCAGTTAAAAATACAAGTGCTCACCAAGGTCGGTGAGTAAGTGCAATATTAAAAAAATTGGGATTCTACAATGGCGTTAAGCTGTAAATCACTCGCATCAATACTCGCAATACTAAGTGTAACAGGCTGTACAATAGTACCAGGAAGCCATTTTGAAGGTATAGACTCAGGCGAGCAAACACAAAACCTCGAACAAGATCTCGAAAAAGTAAACATTCAAATAATCGACTCGCTACTAATAAATAAACAAAATCAAGCACGTATAGCAGCTAAACCAATTTCAAGCACCGATGGCTTAAACGTAAGTAACTACGAATACAAACTAGGCGTTGGTGACGTACTAACCATTGGTGTATGGGATCATCCTGAGCTAACAATACCAGCTGCTGTACAACGAACAGCCGAATTTGACGGTTTCCGTGTACAAAAAAATGGCACAATAACCTACGCATACGCTCCCAATATTCCTGCCGCAGGTAAAACGGTTGGTGAGGTTCGTAACGAGCTGGTAAAACGTTTAAGCCGCGTAATAGAAGACCCTCAAGTAGACGTAAAAGTAGTTGGCTTTAAAAGCCAAAAAGCGTATGTGACTGGTGAAGTAAAACAGCCCGGTGTATACCCAGTAACCGAAATTCCACTTACCTTAATAGATGCTCTAAGCCAAGCCGGTGGCTTAACAGAAGAAGCAGATTGGCGAACAGTAACGTTTACCCGTGGCAATACAACAGAAGTTATTCAACTTAATAACTTTTATTCCCATGGTGACATTTCGCAAAACAGATTATTACAAAACGGCGATATAGTGCATGTTAGTCGTAACGACGCACAAAAAGTGTTTGTATTAGGTGATGTAAAAAGAGCTGGTTCAGTAACCCTTAATCGTTATGGCTTAAACTTGGCCGAAGCGCTAAGCGATTCGGGCGGTTTGAACGAAAATACAGCCGATGCTAATGGTGTATTTGTACTGCGTAAAAGTAATGTTGAGCAAACCGGTATTATTGCTAATGTTTACCAGTTACATGCTAAAAATATAGCCGCAATGGTATTAGCTGAGCAATTTGAACTACAACCGCACGATATAGTTTATGTAACATCAGCGCCACTTGCGCGTTGGAACCGTGTAATTAGTTTATTATTACCATCGGTAGCGACTGTTGATAATTTAAACGACATTAACAACTAAGGATTTATTAAGATGTTTGATTCTGTTTTAGTTGTGTGTGCCGGTAATATTTGCCGTAGCCCAACAGGTGAGTATGTATTAAAAGCAAAACTCGAAGGTAAAAATATTAAAGTATCATCAGCGGGTTTAACAGCGCTTGAAGGCAAACCAGCAGATGCAAAATCCAAACAAATAGCACTCGCACATGGCGTTAATATGGATGCTCACCAAGGGCAGCAGCTTACATCAAGCTTAGTAGCGCAAAACAGCGTAATACTAGTGATGGAAGAGCGCCATTTAAACGACGTACATGCGCGTTATCCTGAAGCGCGCGGTAAAACCTTTTTACTAGGGAAATGGATTAATAACGCCGAAATACCCGACCCATACCGCCAAAGCCAAGAGGCTTTTGAGCACGTTTATACATTAATCGATAGCGCGTGTAGCGCTTGGCAAAAGTATTTATAAGGAATGGCTAATTTAATGAATGCTCAGCCGAATAACAGCGCTAATGGCGCGAATAATAAAAACACCAATAACACAGCACAGCCATCGCAAGAAATTGATTTAATGGCATTATTAGGTACATTGCTCGACCGAAAATACTTTATAGTGGGAATTACCGCACTATTTATGTTTATAGGTGTTGTATATGCCGTGTTAAGCACGCCAGTGTACCAAGCAACAGCTATGATACAAGTTGAAGATGGCGGTGGCTCAGTCCCAGGCTTTGACGACATGGCAGGCATGTTTGAAAGTACATCGGCTGCGGTAACAGAAATTGAGCTATTAAAGTCGCGCAGTATTATAGGTGAAGCGGTAGATACATTAAAACTTGATGTAACAGCAGAGCCTAAGTTATTCCCGTTTATAGGTAGCCGCGCTTACCGTAAATATACCCCAATGGAAGAGGGCGATTTAGCCCAGCCAAGTTTTGGCGCTAACAGCTACGCCTGGGGTGGAGAGAGCATAAACGTATTTAGGTTTGATGTACCACGTACCGCTATAGAGCAAGAATTTACGCTTATAGTGCAAAATAACAACGGTGTTGTGCTAATAAATGATAATGGCGAACAAATATTAAGTGGCAAAGTAGGTGAAGAACTCACTAATGGTAAATTTAACTTAACCATACGCAGTTTAAATGCACGCCCAGGTACCGAGTTTATAATTACCCGTAAAGATCGCCTAAATACTATTTTAGACCTTCAAGCAGAGATCGGTGCAAGTGAAAAAGGCAAAGACTCAGGCATCATTAACTTAAGCTTACAAAGTACTAAACCAAGTTATGCCGAAAAAGTGCTAGATAAAGTGGCAGCTATTTATGTACGCCGTAATGTTGAGCGTAGCAGCGCAGAGGCGCAAAAGTCACTCGAATTTTTAGAAGTGCAATTACCAGAGATAAAAAAACAACTTGAGTTTGCCGAGCAACGCTTTAACGATTACCAAATAAAACGCCAATCAATAAATATAACATTAGAGACCCAAGGCGTGCTTGAGCAAGTTGTAAAGCTTGAAACTAAACTACAAGAGCTTAATTTAAAACGCTTAGAGCTAGGGCGCAAATTTAAAAAGGACCATCCCGCATATCAAAGTATTATTGAGCAAGTAGCGGCTGTAAATAAGCAAAAAGACGAGCTAATTGGTGAGGTAGGTAACCTGCCCGAAACTCAACAAGAGCTACTACGCTTAAAGCGTGATGTTGAAGTAAGTAACCAAATTTACACACTATTACTTAGTAAAACACAGGAGCTTGATATAGTACGTGCAGGCACTGTGGGTAATGTACGAGTAATTGACTACGCAGAAGTAAATACCAGCAAACCCGTAAAACCTAAAAAAGCATTAATTGTTGTAATGGCAACTATGCTAGGTGGCATGTTGGCTATAGCTATTGTACTTATACAAAAAGCCATACATAAAGGGGTAGAAGACCCAGCTGAAATAGAAGCCTTGGGTATACCTGTTTACGCAAGTGTACCGCACTCAGATTACCAAGATAAACTAAGCGGCTTTACCGCAAAGGTACGCAAAAATAAAGTAAATAAACCTAAGTCGATACTTGCACTCGATAACCCCGCCGATTTAGCTATTGAGGCACTACGCAGCCTGCGTACTAGCTTACACTTTGCGATGATGGAATCTAAAAATAACATTATTGCAATTTCGGGTCCAAGCCCAAGCGTAGGTAAATCGTTTGTATCAGTAAATTTAGCGGCTGTACTGGCTCAAAGTGGCAAAAAGGTATTGGTTATAGATGCCGATATGCGTAAAGGCTACTTACAAACCCAATTTGGCTTAAAGTGGGATAATGGCCTAAGTGACTACCTATCTGGCCGTTTAAACCTAGAGCAAGTTACTAAACCGACCAAGGTTGATGGCTTAAGTGTTATAACTCGAGGGCAAGTACCACCTAATCCTTCTGAGTTATTAATGCATAGTAACTTTAGTGAATTAGTTGCAGAAGTTAGTGCAGCTTACGACATAGTAATTATAGATACACCGCCAATATTGGCAGTAACCGACCCAGCCATTGTAAGTGCCCATACCGGTACAACCTTGCTTGTAGCGCGTTTTGGTCAAAACCATTTGCGTGAAATAGAACTAACGCGTAATCGCTTTGAACAAAATGGCATAGACGTGAAAGGCTTGGTGTTTAACGGCGTAGTTAAAAAAGCGAGTAACGCCTATGGGTATTATGGCTACTACAACTACGAATACAAAAGTGATAAATAATTTTTAACTCTTTATTATTAAAATATAAAGGGCCTATTGGGCACTTTTTATAAAAAGTATAAAAACAAGGTATTACAATAAGATAGTCAAAATTGACTGTCCCAATTTAGAAAAAAGTGTCTCAGTGGGTCAAATGATCACTGAGATACTAAGTTGAAAAGATGCATTTTCTAATCCTTGCATTATTCCATTATTATAGTCTTATTCGTTATTTCTACCTTCTTAAATATGCGGATTTCGATATAAAGTTTGACCTTTTGGTTGTATCAAAATCAGCAATAGGCTGATTAAATAGAATAAGTAAACTGAATTTATGCTTTCACTAAACGACTTTAAAAAAATAGTAGAGTTAACGCCTCTAATTTCGATAGATTTAATCGTTAGAAATCGCGATGGTAATATCCTGTTAGGTGAGAGATTGAATAAACCTGCACAAGGCTTTTGGTTTGTCCCAGGGGGTCGAGTGTTAAAAGGTGAAGCACTTGAAGTAGCTTTTGCTCGATTAATTAAAGCGGAACTTAACTCTGCTCTGATTAGCTCTAGCTTTAAAGGTGTATACCAACATTTATACGATGATAACGTATCAGGTGAAAGTTTTGGAACACATTATATAGTACTAGCTTATGAAATATTATTGGACTGCGACTTGAGCTCATTACCTACTGAACAACATTCGAATTATAAATGGTTTGAAGAGGATAAACTGTTGCAGGATAAAAATGTGCACCTTCACTCTAAATGGTACTTTCAAGAAGAGAAAGAAGCCGATAAAGCATTTTGCTAGACCTAATCAAGTTTAATTAATTTTTATATGGAATATTTATGATCACACCAGTAATTATGGCTGGCGGTTCGGGTACACGCTTATGGCCACTTTCACGTAGCAACTACCCAAAACAGTTTTTAAAGTTAAGCGGCCAGCATACAATGCTGCAAAATACCTTAAATCGCTTAAATGGTTTAAACCATAGCCCAGCAATGTTGATCTGTAATGAAGAGCATCGTTTTATTGCAGCAGAACAGCTTCGCCAGTTAGGTGCTGAGCACTCTGGTATATTTCTAGAGCCAGTAGGTCGCAACACGGCACCTGCAATCGCACTTGCCGCATTCAAGGCCATTGAGATGGGCGAAGACCCACTACTTTTAGTGCTAGCAGCTGATCATGTAATAGAAGATATCGCCTCATTTCAGCACAGCGTTAATCAAGCGGCAGAACTTGCCTTGCAAGATAAATTAGTTACATTTGGAATTATTGGTAACAAACCTGAAACAGGGTACGGTTATATCAAGCGCGGTGAGCGATATCAAACGGGCTTTGTTGTAAATAGCTTTGTCGAAAAACCAGATGTAGCTACAGCAGAAAGATATATCACAAGTGGAGATTATTACTGGAACAGCGGTATGTTTTTATTTAAAGCAAGTCGCTACCTAAATGAGCTTAAAACGTTTCGTCCGGATATTTATGAAGCGTGCGAAAAAGCGATAAAAATTCAAAGTAATGATTTAGATTTTATACGAGTGGATAAAACAGAGTTTGAAGCATGCCCAGATGAATCGATTGATTATGCGGTAATGGAACACACAAAAGATGCAGTTGTAGTTCCTATGGATGCAGGCTGGAGTGATGTAGGCGGTTTTGCTGCACTTTGGGAAGTGTCTGCGCGAGACGAAAACGGTAACGCATTCAAAGGCGATGTAAAAGCAGTCGATACAAAAAATACACTTGTATTTGGTGAAGACAAACTTGTTGCCACCGTAGGTGTTGAAAACTTAGTCATAGTAAACACCAAAGATGCCGTACTTGTAGCACACAAAGATCAATCACAACATGTAAAATCGATCGTACAGCAATTAAAAGCTGAAAATCGTTCAGAAGCAACCATGCATCGTGAAGTATACCGCCCTTGGGGTAAATATGATTCAGTCGACAGTGGTGAGCGCTTTCAGGTTAAACGTATAACAGTAAAACCAGGGGCTAAACTTTCAGTACAGATGCACCACCACCGTGCAGAACATTGGATAGTTGTATCAGGTACAGCTAAAGTACAAATTGACGACACAGAGCAGTTTGTGACAGAAAATGAGTCAGTTTATATTCCTATTACCGCAGTACATGCCCTTGAAAATCCAGGGAAAGTTGATTTGGAATTGATTGAAGTACAGTCAGGTTCTTACCTTGGTGAAGACGATATCGTACGTTTTGAAGATCGCTATGGCAGAGTGGAAGGGTAAATTATGAATACTAATATCGTAATTGAACAAAGTGGTATTGCTTTTGGTACAAGTGGAGCGCGTGGGTTAGTTGCGGACTTTACTCCTGACGTTTGCGCAGCTTTTTCAATCGCGTTTATAAAGTCAATTGATATGGAATTTGGTTTTGATACTGTTGCTATCGCTATTGACAATCGTCCAAGCAGTTACGCAATGGCACAAGCGTGTGCAGAAGGTTTGAAACAACTTGATTTAAATGTTGTCTACTACGGAGTCATACCTACACCAGCACTCGCTCATCAAGCAATGAAGGATAATATTCCATCTATAATGGTTACAGGAAGTCATATACCCTTTGACCGAAACGGCTTAAAGTTTTACCGACCTGATGGGGAAATAAGCAAAACCGATGAGCAAGCTATTCTAGGTGCCACGATAGAATTTACAGGGTTAAATGAAAACCTAAAAGATCTAAATAAAAGTGATGCAGCCAAAAAAGCCTACATACAACGCTACAGCGAGCTCTTTAGACACGATGTACTTGCTGGAAAAAAAATAGGCATTTATGAGCACTCAAGCGCGGGTCGTGATATTTATAAAGTGCTATTTGAAAGTTTAGGAGCTGAAGTTAAAAGCTTAGAACGAAGTGATATATTCGTACCAATAGATACTGAGGCAGTTTCTGCAGAAGACCGAAAAAAAGCATTGGATTGGTCAAAAAAATATAACTTTGACGCAATATTCTCAACTGATGGTGATGGGGACCGCCCGCTTCTAGCTGATGAGAATGGTAATTGGTTAAGTGGTGATACGCTCGGGTTACTCACAAGTCAGTTACTTAATATCGAAGCGTTGGCTGTACCAGTTAGCTGTAATACAGCAATTGAGAAGTCCGAAAGTTTTAAGTATGTAACGCGAACAAAAATAGGTTCGCCATATGTAATCGCAGAGTTCTCTAAATTGAGAGAAAGTTTTACCCGTGTTGCGGGTTTTGAAGCGAACGGTGGTTATTTACTGGGTTCAAATATAGAAGTTAATGGTAAATTACTAACTGCACTGCCAACGCGAGATGCTTTATTGCCAGTATTAACATTGCTAGCTCAACCAGATAGCATAGCGACTATCCAGTTAAAATTACCAAAGCGCTTTACGGCGAGTGATCGAATCAAAAATTTCTCAACCAATAAAAGCAATAAAATTATAATTGAAGCGACGGAAGAACCAGAAAAACTATTAGCAGCAATAGGCTTTAAGGATTTTACAATTGAAAATGTGAACACTATTGATGGTCTAAGAATAACATTCCTCGATGGTCAAATTATTCACCTCCGTCCATCAGGGAACGCACCTGAATTACGCTGTTATGCTGAAGCCGATACATACTTAAAAGCGACTCAATTGGTTTCAAATAGTTTAGAAAAAGTTCAGCATTTATAATTTAATATAAGCATATAAAGTGACTAGATTTTAAAATTTAGCCGTCGATAAAGGAATTAAGTAATGAAAGAGAATAAAGTAGCTTTAATAACCGGTGTAACAGGGCAAGATGGTTCATACCTAGCCGAGCTATTGTTAGAAAAAGGCTATGAAGTTCATGGTATAAAACGCAGAGCATCATCGTTGAATACTGAACGTGTAGATCATATTTATCAAGATAGCCATGAAAAAAATCAAAAGTTCTTCCTACATTACGGTGATTTGACTGACTCATCAAACCTAACGCGTATAATAAAAGATGTGCAGCCTGATGAAGTTTACAACTTAGGTGCACAATCTCATGTAGCCGTTTCATTTGAATGCCCGGAATATACCGCTGATGTTGATGCTATGGGGACTTTACGTTTATTAGAAGCAATTCGCTTTTTAGGCCTAGAGAGAAAGACAAAGTTTTATCAAGCTTCAACATCTGAACTGTATGGTGAAGTACAAGAGATACCGCAAAAAGAAACAACGCCGTTTCACCCTCGCTCACCTTATGCAGTAGCTAAAATGTATGCCTATTGGATAGTGGTAAATTATCGTGAATCTTATGGTATGTATGCTTGTAATGGTATTTTGTTTAATCACGAATCACCTCGTCGCGGTGAAACCTTCGTAACACGTAAAATCACTCGCGCTATTGCTAATATTTCACAAGGTTTAGAGAAATGCTTATATTTGGGTAACATGGATGCCTTACGTGATTGGGGTCATGCCAAAGACTATGTCCGTATGCAATGGATGATGTTACAGCAAGAAACGGCAGACGATTTTGTAATTGCAACAGGTAAGCAAATTTCTGTTCGCGAATTTGTAAAGCTATCAGCTAAAGAAGCAGGTATAGAACTTCAGTTTTCAGGCGAAGGTCTTGAAGAAATAGCGACTATAACCGCTATCACTGGTGATAATGCTCCAGCTTTAAGCGTAGGTGATGTTATTGTTAAAGTTGATCCTCGCTATTTCCGCCCTGCAGAAGTTGAAACTTTATTAGGTGACCCTACTAAAGCAAAAGAAAAATTGGGTTGGGTACCACAAATCACAGTTGAAAAGATGTGTGCGGAAATGGTTGAAAATGATTTAAATAAAGCTAAACAACATGCGATCTTAAAAGCACATGGTCATAACGTAGCTATTTCTATAGAAAATCAAGGTTAACAATATGTCAGGCTTAAATTGTAAAATATTTGTCGCGGGTCATCGCGGCATGGTTGGATCGGCAATTGTTCGTCAGCTAGAAGCAAATGGTCATACAAATATCATAACGCGTACGCGATCTGAATTAGATTTAACTAATCAGCAAGCAGTTGTTGACTTTTTCCAAAATGAAAAAATTGAACAAGTTTATTTAGCTGCAGCGAAGGTTGGCGGTATTGTTGCCAATAATACTTACCCAGCCGATTTTATTTATGAAAATTTAATGATTCAATGTAATATTATTCACAGTGCACATTTAGCTAATATTCAGCAATTACTATTTTTAGGCTCATCATGTATTTATCCTAAATTGGCAGAGCAACCAATGCAGGAAACTGCATTACTTACAGGCACATTAGAAGAAACCAACGAACCCTATGCTATTGCTAAAATAGCCGGTATTAAGTTGTGTGAGAGTTATAATCGACAATATGGTAGAGATTACCGCAGTGTAATGCCAACTAACTTATATGGTGCGAATGATAATTTCCACCCTGAAAATAGCCATGTTATTCCCGCATTATTACGCCGCTTTCATGAAGCAAAATTAAACGGGGACACAGAAGTCGTCGCATGGGGTAGTGGTAAACCTATGCGTGAGTTTTTATACGTTGACGACATGGCGGATGCATCAATTCATATAATGAACCTAGCTAAAACAACATATGATGAAAATACTGAACCTATGTTGAGCCACATTAATGTGGGGACAGGAGTTGATTGTACTATCCGCGAATTAGTTGAGACCGTTGCTAAAGTGGTTGGTTTTGAAGGTCAAATAAAGTTCGATACTAGTAAGCCTGACGGTGCACCTCGTAAATTGATGAATGTGGAACGGATAAACTCTTTAGGCTGGTACTCTAAGGTTTCATTGGAAGATGGACTCAAGACAACATATGACTGGTTCTTGAAACAAAGAAATAATTACCGCAACTAGGTTGCTAGGTTAAAGATAGGAAACTACTTTGACGCTTTTAGCGTTCATTGGATTCAAGTAGTGTGTCGACAGTTAATTTAGTTGAATAATTAATAGAGTGAAATTTAAATGAAAGATAATGTTGCGGTCTTAATATCAACATATGATGGCGCGAATGACTTATGGGAACCATTGGAAGAGGCTTATAAATGCTATTGGAATGACTGTGACTTCCCAATTTTTTTGACTAGTAATCATAGAAGCTTTGAGAGTGATTTATTTAGACCGCTACAAATTGGTAAAGAGAAATCTTGGTCGGATAATATTTTAAAATCTTTGGATAAGATAAATGCTAAATATGTTTTATTGACATTCGATGACTTGTTTTTAAATAAAAAAGTTGATAATAGTTTTATTATGCGTCAATGCCAATGGGCATTAGATAATAATGTTGACTATTTGCAGTTCACCAAGTCAGTTGGGGCAAAGCAAGAGTTTACGAGAGAAATATTAAAAAAGAATCTATCTACTGAATACCGGAATGCGACTGTGTTTTCATTATGGAATGTAGAAGTACTAAGGTCACTTTTAGTTGACTCTGAAAATGCATGGGAATTTGAAACGAAAGGGAATAACAGGTGCCGAGATTTGCCTCATTTTTATTCTACCAAAAAAGCAGGGTTTTCTTATTTAAATGGTGTTGTAAAAGGTAAGTGGAACCCAGTAGTTAAAAATAAATTAGTTAAGGCTGGCTACAATATTTCACCGCAAAGAAAGTCGTTTAGTATGCTACAGCTAATAAAGTATGAAGTTATTAAAGCTGCTTATACTTTTAAGAGAGGTTGTGTTAAATGAATACTATGAAAAAATCGGCTGTTGTGGTTATTGCGAAAGAATGTGATGAAAGGTTGATTAGTTTTTTATGTGAGGAGTTTAAAGGTTATAGTACCTACTTAGTAACTCCTGATTCAGAAAATATTAATTTAGATAAGATAAATATACTCGATGATCAAAGTTTCTTTGATTTTGAGAGTTTTTCAGAAAAATTAAAAAATACTAACCTCCGTGTTGGCTGGTATTACCAACAATTTCTTAAATTACATGTTTGCCTTAATCTAGGATATGAAAATGTTTATATAATAGATGGTGATAGCGTTGTAAAGAGAGATACATTCAAAACTGACTCTATAAGCACAACAGGTAAGCTTGCTGAAAATAAATACACTGATTTTAATAAATTAATATTAAGTCTCGATTCTTTCGAAGAACCTTCATATGTGACCAATGAGATGGTTTTTAATAGAAATATATTAGAAAAACTTATTTATGAAATTGAGGCAAAGTTTAATAAATTTTGGGTTGATGCCATTTTAGATATATTAAAAGCAAATGAAAATGTACAGTTTAGTGAGTACCAACTTTACGGCAGTTTTGCAGTGAATCGATTTTCCTACCCGGTCCATCAAATTAAAGTGTTCCGCAGAATGGATTGTATTAACGACTCTATAGTTAACGGACTAAAAAAATTTGATTTGCTAGCTTTTGAAAGTCATCATAAAACAGGTTTCTTACGGCATCTACGCGCAAAAACTTTATATTTATTCGGGAAGCAATTAGGGTGATCGCGTTATTGTTTTTACTTCTTTCTTTTCTTTTTTGTATTGAAGCCTCAACATCTATTTCAAGAAAATCAGGCTATGCGATTAATAATGCTGCATCAGGGTTAATACTCCAGAGCTCTTTAGGCTTATTGTCAAGAGCATTAATTTTCATGTTTATGCCATTAATCGGTGCATTATCAGACACGGGAAGCATTTACTCTAATAGTTATTCGATTACCTTAAGCTTTTTACTTTTACCCTCTATGTTGTTTCTATTATTCATCTTTAGGGTTGAAGTAGAAAAAATATTTTTAACTTTACTTAAGCGGGTTGAGGTACATGGATCATACTTTAAAAAAGTTAAGTTTGTTAATAATATACCTAGGACGGATTCAAGATTAAGAACCGCCAAGAAGTTCAAAGGTTTATATATAGTCGTTTTTTTATCCTACATTCCTTACTACTTGGCATGGCCATTTATAATTATACTCTTGAATACTTACCCTGAAAATAGAGGTTTTATCCTAGGCTTATCATCTGTTTTTAATGGGGTTAATACCTTGGTATTAACCTTATTCGTTGATCCAAAACTTGCTAAGTTAGGCATGTATAGAAACCTAATATTAAGTGTTTATAATGAGCTTCTACTTGTTCGATTATTTTCTTCATTAGCAGCTTTTTTATTATTTTTAGCTGTTAGCATTTTCATTTAAGGTTGGTTAGCTTGAATATAAGAGTAATTATTGCTTTGAGTATGATGTCATTATTTATGGTTTTTTTTCCAGCAATAGAGTTGTTGTTTTTAAATGACTTAGTTGAAAATAAAGTGGACTTAGCACTATTTATCTTCTCACAATGTACCGCTTTAATTGTTGCTCTATTTTTTGCTAGGCAACTGGGGTTACTAACTTACGACAATGAACATATTGAAGCTGTAAAAAATAGTACTGATTCAATAAACGATATCGCTTTTTTAATTCTTAGTTTATTCTTTTTTTGTGTATTTATTGTATTTGTTTTAAAGCATATTCCAAGCCTTGCCTATGTTGTTTTTTTTGCAGAAGAGTATCGTAATGGCTATTACAGTGGGAGTGGCTTATATACGGCGGGCATGACGCAAGTAGTTCCATTCATGCTCGCAGTGATGCTAATTAAAAATAATAAGCTTGGTCTAAGTTTTTACGTAATTTTAGGACTAGCATTCATCACAAGTTATATACTGGGCTTAAGAATATATTTACTATCAATTTGCTTTTTTCTTATCATCAGAATATTTATGTCAAATGGTCTCAAATTTAGATCGATTTTTGTCTTAGTTCTGCTCTGTTTGTTTTTAATATCCTTCAAACTTTTTTTAAATGAGGATGTAAGAGAGTCATCAGTTTTTGAGGTTTTATTGCATGCAGCAGGCAGGGTTGCACACAGGTTTTTAGTTTACGACTCTGGCTATAGTTTAGATATTAGTAAAGTAGGTGCTGTAATTCCAATCTTAAATGAATTCACAGCATGTTCCATGGAATGCTTCAAAGAAAGTTTAGTAACCCAAATACCGAACATATCAACGAATATGCCTTTTATACATAATTATACGGGTGTCGCTGTTCCTGCGCCATTGCTATTATTTAACATATTTGGCTATTTAGGGTGGGTTTTTACGGTTTTATTTATAACTTTATTTTTGTTCTTTCTAAAAAGAGCATATTGCTCATCAAATTTATTCATTAATTTTTTAAGTATCATTCTGTCTTTTTATATGTTCGCTATGATGATTGAAGACATTACATATTTTTTGAAAATTAATTATGCAATTATAATTGCTTTTCTTATCTATTCATTAGTTAGTTTATTGAGATTAAGGGTTAAATAAAATGTTTATACTTTTGTGCTTTATGGTTTTTTTGTTATTGTGGTGTTATTTTTTATACCCAATATACCTAGTTGTTTTGAGCAAGTTTAAGGTAAATAGAAAGGAACCCATAGATGATAATTACGCCCCATCAGTATCTATTGTAATTGTGGCTCATAATGAAGAAAAAGTAATAGAAAAAACAATAATATCATGCTTAAAACAGAATTATTCTAGAGCTAACTTTGAGATAGTAGTTGCCTCTGATCACTCTACAGATACTACTATTGAAATTGCTGAGAAGTATAAAGAATCAGGTGTACGAATTGTACAGACTAAAGATAGAAAAGGTCGCGCTAATGCTCATAACGAAGCCTGTGAGACTATTACCTCTGACGTTATTGCATTTTGTGATGCCAATACTATTTGGGAAGAAGATACAGTTGAAAATTTAGTTAAAAGTTTAGCTTTTACTGATGTAGGACATGTTTCTGGCAAACTATGCTACATAAATACTGATGATAATCATGTTAGTCATTCTGAGGGCCTATATTGGAAATACGAGCTAATGCTCAGAAAACTAGAAAGCTCTTTGTCTAGCATTACGGCAGGGAATGGTGCTGTTTACGCAATAAAAAGAAGTTGTTACGAAGCTATTGATCCGTTGTATAGTCACGATATTGTGTTCCCATCCATGGTTGTTAAGAAAGGGTTGCGTTCTGTCTACAATCCTGAAGCTTTAGCTTATGAGAAAGCTGGAGAAACAACCAGTGACGAGTATTCACGTAAAGTGAGAATGTTTGGCAGAGCATGGCACTTTATGTACAAAAATCCAGATGTTTTTAACCCTTTTAAGGTTGGCCTTTCTTACTCTATTTTCATGATCTCACATAGATTTCTAAGATATTCAGCAGGCTTAATTCAGGCTATTATTTTGTTCATATCTATTTTAACTTTATTACGAGGTTACGATGGTAGTTCGGTAGTCTTTAATATATTTATTGTTACTCAATTGCTTTTTTATGTAGCGGTAATTTTAGGGAAAAAAATGATTTTAGGCTCTAAAGGCTATCAACTTTACTATTTCAACTTATTCCATTTAGCTACCTTGGTCGGGCTCTATAATGCAGTAACAAATAAAATAAAGCCTTTTTGGTTAAGTCCTCAATCGACCAGGAAATAAGATGGTTAATAAAATACTCACAGCTGTGAGGAGCTTATATTATTCGCTTATATTTAAAATTCCTTTGTCTTACTTAAGGGTGTATGGAGATTTTACAATTGTTTCGCCGCAAAATTTTTCAGCATTATCTGGTTTACGTATTAATCACTATTGTTATATTAATGCAAGAGGAGGGGTGAAATTAGGAAGGAATGTTACCTTATCTGCTGGAGCTATGATTTTGTCTAGTGAAATAGCTATTGACGAGTTTTTAAAAGAAAACAGGACAAAAGATTATCATAAAGATTCAAATGTAATCATTAATGATAACGTCTGGGTTGGCGCTGGGGCTAAAATCATGCCAGGTGTTCATTTATCTGGTTCCAATATTATTGTGGCCGCAGGTGCAGTAGTTACAAAATCATTTGATGATTCTGACGTTATCTTGGCGGGAATTCCGGCCGTAGTAATTAAACAAATTAAAAGTTCGAGTACATAGTATGATAAAACGTTGTTTTGATATAGTTGCTTCCTTTTTTGCTTTGCTTTTATTATCACCAGTTATGTTTTTTGTCAGTCGAAAAGTGGCTACAAACCTCGGGACACCAATATTGTTTAAACAACAAAGGCCTGGCTTGAAAGGTAAAACGTTTAAAATGCTCAAATTTCGTTCAATGCGCGATGCTATTGATGCTGATAATGTTCATTTAACTGACAGTGAAAGATTAACTCCTTTTGGACGCAAATTAAGAAGCTCGAGCCTTGATGAATTACCTGGCTTATGGAATGTTCTCAAGGGTGATATGAGTTTGGTAGGACCAAGACCACTGTTGGTAGATTATTTACCGCTGTATAGCCCAGAACAAGCTAGGCGCCATAATGTTAAACCAGGACTTACCGGTTGGGCGCAAGTGAATGGCCGCAATGCTATAAGCTGGGAAGATAAGTTTATGTATGATGTTTGGTATGTTGACAACCAAAGCTTTTGGCTTGATTTGAAAATACTCTTGTTGACAGTAAAAAAAGTATTTATTAAAGAAGGTATTACAGCAGATGATCATGTAACCATGCCTTTTTTTACTGGCAGTGATAATAATACAGGAAAAAAAGATGAAAAATAATGTACTTGTACTTTCAGCTGGAAGGAGAGTGTCACTAGTGCGAGCATTTGATAAGGCTATTGAAGACCTAGGTGTTGATGGTGAAGTTTTTGGTGCTGATATGAATCCGAATATGTCAGCAGCTTGTAATGTTTTGTGTAAAAGCTTTGTATTGCCACACGTACTTAACGATGAGTACATTGGTGAATTAAAAAGCCTTTGCTTTAAAGAATCAATAAAATTGGTTGTACCAACAATTGATACTGAACTATTAAAACTTGCTAGACATAAGCAAGAGTTTAAAGACCTAGGGATCACAATCGTTGTATCTGATAGTGAGCTAGTTGTCCCTTGTAGGGATAAAAGACTAACCCATGATTTATTTAATGAAATTGGCTTTCCTGTTCCTGTTACCTATTCACTAAACAACATAGCATTTCCATGCTTTTCAAAGCCAATATCGGGAAGTTTAAGTCAAAATATTCGTATTTTACAATCACAAGATGAACTTGATGCCTGGGATGTTCCAAAATCAGAAATGATGTACATGGAAATAGTTTCTGATAAAGCTTTTGATGAATATACAGTTGATGTTTATTTTACTCAAAGTAGTGAGCTTATTTGTATGGTACCCAGAGAAAGAGTTGAAGTTAGAGGTGGGGAAATCAGTAAGGGGCGCACTAATAAAGCACTGGTAAATTTACTTAAAGAACCGATGTCGAAACTAAAAACAGCTTTTGGTTGTTTAACCCTACAAGTTTTTAAGTCAAAAACAACAGATCAAATCTATGGTATAGAAATTAACCCTAGGTTTGGTGGTGGGTTTCCTCTTAGTAATGCAGCTGGCGCAAGATACCCTGAGTTTTTATTAAGAGAAGTTTTTTTAAACGAAAAATTAAATTATACAGATGATTGGGAAGACCAGTTGGTGATGCTACGTTATGATGCTGAGGTTTTAGTTTCGAATGGCTGATCTTTCAAATTTTGATGTGGTCGTATTTGACCTAGACGATACTCTTTATTCTGAATTGGATTACGTTTTATCTGGATATCACTTTTTATCAGAGTTAATTGAAAGGTTATATTCAAAAGTTACCTATAAAACATTTATAGAAGCTGTAAAAACGAAAGTTCCAGATGTTTTCTCTTACGTTATTGAAGAGCATAGTTTACCAAAAACACTTAAGGAACATTTAATATTAGCTTATAGGTACCACACCCCTAATATTAAATTACATGAAGGCGTAATCTTTATCCTTGAGCAATTAAGGAGTAAAAATATACCGATGTATTTGATTACCGATGGTAGAGGTATAACTCAACGATTAAAAATATCGTCTTTAGAAATTGAAACTTTCTTTGAATCGATTTATATATCTGAAGAGGTTGGTGTAGGAAAACCTCAGCCAGATTCATTTATTGCCATTCAACGTTTGCATCCTGATAAATCTATAGTGTACGTTGCAGATAACCCCACAAAAGATTTTATTGCCCCTAATCAATTAGGATGGGACTCTATAGGTATAATTAATATAAATACACGAGTTCATCCTTTGACTAGCGATTATACTCAAGCAGCTAACATTTGGTTAGATCAATTTAAAGGCTTAACATGTTAAATACCCCATTTTCTCCTTGGCCTTGCTTCACTCAAGAAGAAGCTGATGCTGTTGGTCGTGTAGTTTTGTCAAATAAAGTAAACTATTGGACTGGTTATGAAGGCCGCGAATTTGAAAAAGAATTCTCTACTTGGTCTGAGAGTAAATACGCAATTGCATTGGGTAATGGCACTTTGGCACTTGATCTTGCACTTAAAGCTTTAAATGTAGGCGCTGGCGATGAAGTAATAACTACGCCTCGTACATTTTTAGCGTCTGCCTCAAGTATTGTTACTGCGGGCGCTGCCCCTGTATTTGCTGATGTTGACTTAAATAGCCAATCAATTACGGCAGCGAGTATTAAAGCTGTACTTACACCAAAGACTAAAGCGGTTATTGTTGTGCATTTAGCGGGTATGCCTGCTGAAATGGACTTAATAATGGCATTAAGTAAAGAGCATGGCTTTTATGTAATTGAAGACTGTGCCCAAGCGCATGGTGCTAAATATAAAGGCCGCTCAGTGGGCAGTATTGGCCACGTGGGAGCTTGGAGCTTTTGCCAAGATAAAATTATGACCACGGGTGGAGAAGGCGGCATGGTAACCACTAACTCAAAAGAGTTATGGTCAGCAATGTGGAGCTATAAAGACCACGGTAAAAGCTTTGATGCAATTTATAATCGTGAACATCCACCTGGATTTAGATGGCTACACGAAAGCTTTGGCACTAACTGGCGTATGACCGAAATGCAAGCCGTATTAGGCCGTATACAACTAACGCGTATGAGTGACTGGACTATGACACGTCAATCATATGGTGATGAGCTTAATAAAGCCGCAGGTGAATTTGACTGCATTCGTTTAGTTACAGTGCCAGAGTACAGCGAACATGCTGAATATAAGCATTATATGTTTGTTAAGCCTGAGCAATTAGCCGAAGGTTGGGACCGTGACCGTATAGTTAACGAGATTGTTGAACGCGGCGTACCGTGTTTTCAAGGGAGTTGTTCTGAAGTCTATCTTGAAAAAGCGTTTGACAACACACCATGGCGCCCAAAAAAACGCTTACCAAATGCAGTAGAGCTTGGCGAAACATCACTGATGTTTTTAGTACATCCAACGCTGACTGAAACCGAAATAGCCAAAACAACCCAAGTAATCAAAGAAGTATTTAGTCTCGCAGCAAAATAGGGTTATATAATCACTTAAGTAAAAAATTACAAATAAGTAAAGAGGTCGCTACGCTTTAAAAATGAAAGCTGTATAGAGTTTTAGCGGCCTCTGATTTGCTCTTATTCACTGCTCTTTATATTATATATATTGTTTTGGCTAATCGCTAAAAAGTACTCGTGATAACAATTGTTTGTAGAACTCTAATTATAAAAGGAACTGTCAGTGGATAGTTTTATACACTCTATTTTAAATGCATCACGTGCTAAAAAAAGAATTATTACGCTGTTTATTGATACGTTATTTATTGTGATTGCTTTTTGGCTAGCACTTATTGTTAGGCTCGATAGCTTTGGGCCTCTGCAACGTTTAGATAATTGGCTCCTTTTAGCGCTACTAATACCAGTTAGTTTATATACGTTTATAAGTTTAGGTTTGTACCGAGCTGTGCTTAGGTACATGAACTCTCAAGCCATTTGGGCGATAGTGCTAGGTACGGTAATAACTACGGTTAGCTTGGTGTTAATTGCTTTTTTTATGGGTATAAATATACCACGTACTATGCCCTTTATATTTGCTTGGTTGTGTTTACTAACAGTGGGTGGGGCCCGTGTATTGGTGCGTGCCATTATTGGTAAAATGACCACAAGTAAAAAAGAGTCCATTATTATTTATGGTGCGGGCGCTGCTGGGCGTCAGTTAGCAACTGCTTTAGGTGCTGGGCCTGAGTACTTTGTTAGTGCATTTATTGACGATGATGTAACAAAGCATGGATCAATAATTCAGGGAGTACCTGTTATTGCGTTTAAAGGCATTTATGAGCTAAGCACTAAACGTAAAGTTAGTAAGGTATTACTAGCATTACCGAGTGCTACCCGTGCCCGCCGAAAAGAAATACTCGCGCAATTAGAGCCATTAACAATTAAAGTACTTTCAATCCCCGGTATGACCGATATAGTTGAAGGTAAGGCTAAACTTGCCGAAATTACAGATGTCGGCGTTGAAGATTTATTAGGCCGAGACCCTGTAGCTCCAAAAATAGATTTAATGACCGACAATATAGCTAAAAAAGTGGTTATGGTAACTGGTGCGGGTGGCTCTATTGGGTCGGAGCTTTGTAGGCAAATAGTTAAGCAAAAACCAACTAAATTAATTTTATTTGAGCAAAGTGAATTTGCCTTATATTCAATTGAAAAAGAGCTCAACGAATACATTTGCAATAATGCCCTAGAACTAGAACTAATACCTATTATGGGCTCTGTGCAACGAATTAACCGCCTTGAAACGGTAATGAAAGCCTTTGGAGTTCAAACAGTTTACCATGCCGCAGCCTATAAGCATGTGCCTTTAGTTGAGCATAACGTGGTCGAAGGTGTACGCAATAATGTGTTTGGTACTTATTATTCCGCAAAAGCTGCTGTAAATGCTAAAGTTGAAAATTTTGTACTTATTTCTACCGACAAAGCGGTACGGCCAACTAATGTGATGGGCGCAACTAAGCGTATGGCTGAGTTAGTGCTGCAGGGCTTAGCGCAAGAGCAAGGCGTAAAGCATAAAACACGTTTTTGTATGGTCCGCTTTGGTAATGTACTAGGTTCTAGTGGCTCGGTTGTGCCGCTATTTCGCAGGCAAATAAAAGAGGGCGGCCCAATAACGCTCACACACCCCGATATAACACGCTTTTTTATGACGATTCCTGAGGCTGCCCAATTAGTAATACAAGCTGGCGCAATGGGAAAAGGAGGCGACGTATTTGTACTCGATATGGGCGACTCTGTTAAAATTAAAGACCTTGCTACAAAAATGGTGCGCCTTTCTGGCTTTGAGGTTAAAAGTGACACTAATCCACATGGCGACATTGAAATAAAGTGCACAGGCCTTCGCCCAGGCGAAAAGCTTTATGAAGAACTATTAATTGGCGATAACGTGGGTGAAACAACCCATGAGCGCATAATGACCGCCAATGAAGTCATGCTTCCATTGGCTGAGCTTAATGTATTTATAGAAGCATTAGATATTGCATGCCATAATTTTGATCACGAAACAATTCGCCAATTATTGTTAGATGCGCCAACAGGTTTTAATCCTACTGATGGCATATGCGATTTAGTTTGGAATGCAAAAACTGAAAAATCAATTACAAGTACCAAGTTAGATAATATAGTTAATTTAAAGAGTTAACTGTATACATGCTTAATAAAGCCAATCTACGTACAGGCTAATACTAGCAGGCTTCTATTTTGCATTTTCTAGTTTATAGTTTTTAATTATTCGTATTGGGCTGTGGCTCTGGTAGAATTACTTATTAATTATGAATAATCTTAAAGGATTAATATGAAGGTTGCTGTAATAGGTACGGGTTATGTAGGGCTTTCTAACGCTATGCTATTAGCACAGCACAATGAAGTGGTGGCGCTAGATATTGATGAGCAAAAAATAGCACTATTAAATAATAAAAAATCGCCCATTGTTGATACCGAAATTAGTGAGTTTTTAACACGTAGTGACTTAAATTTTACAGCAACTACCGACAAAGCAGCAGCATACAAAAACGCTGATTTTGTAATTATAGCTACCCCTACCGATTATGACGTTGAAAATAACTATTTTAATACAAGCTCAGTAGAAGCTGTAATTAAAGATGTGATAGCGCATAACCCAAATGCGGTTATGGTGATTAAGTCAACTATTCCAGTTGGTTTTACGCAAAATATTAAAGAGACGTTGGGCATTAGTAATTTAATATTTTCGCCAGAATTTTTACGCGAAGGTAAAGCACTACACGATAACTTATACCCATCGCGTATTGTAGTGGGTGAGCAAAGTGAGCGCGCAAGCGTGTTTGCTAACTTACTTAAGCAAGGCGCTATAAAAAAAGATATTGAAGTATTGTTTACTGACTCTACAGAAGCCGAAGCTATTAAGTTATTCTCAAACACTTACTTAGCAATGCGTGTAGCTTATTTTAATGAGCTAGACAGCTACGCTGAAGCACATGGTTTAAACAGTAAACAAATTATTCAAGGTGTGAGTTTAGACCCACGTATCGGCAACCATTATAATAACCCTTCGTTTGGTTACGGTGGTTACTGCTTACCAAAAGATACTAAGCAACTACGTGCAAACTATGCAAATGTACCAAACAACATTATTGGTGCAATTGTTGATGCAAACACAACACGTAAAGATTTTATTGCCGACTCAATCATTAAGCGCAACCCTAAGGTAGTTGGTGTGTATCGTTTAGTAATGAAAACAGGGTCTGATAATTTTAGAGCTTCAGCTATTCAAGGCATTATGAAGCGCATTAAGGCCAAAGGTATTGAGGTTGTAGTATACGAGCCAGTACTTGAAGAAAATGAGTTTTATCACTCTCGTGTAATACAAGATTTAAATGAGTTTAAACAAATATCTGACGTTGTTGTATCTAACCGTATGGTTGAAGAGCTGAGTGATATTGCAGGCAAAGTTTATACTCGCGACTTGTTTGGTAGTGATTAGTAAACAAATAGGTATATGCTATTAGTAGTGTTTAAGCCTGAGTAGTGTTTTCAGAATGTTTTGTGTTACTGAGTTTTTAGTAACTTATTCACAAAGAGGTTTAGAGGGCGCTGCGCTTTAGAGAAGCCAAAAGTAGGTAATATATTAGTTATAAATATTAAAAGCTGAGCTTTCGCGTGAGCAAGTTCTACGCCTACCGGTAAAATTTACACCGTGGTTAAATTTACTTGTAGACGCACAGCTTGCTGGCGTGACGAGCAAAGCTCGTCATTTATATGCTTTAAAATGTCTTCTCATTTACTCCTCTTTTGCTTCTCTTTGTGCAATAAGGTTTTTAAGTCATTTATTCACTAAGAGGTTAAGGGGTGCTGCGCTTTAGAGAATTAAAAACAATTATTTGAGAATATTCACTTTGCTCTTTCGTGAAATTTATCTTGTGCAAAAGGATTGAGTAAATTTATTCATAAAATGTTTAGAAAGTACTTTGTCGTACTATGTAAAAGTAGCTATTTAGATATCTACTCATATATCCCCATTTACTTCTGTTTGTGAAATAAATGCGGCTTAAATTTCAGAATTAAGGTGTTTATGAAATATTTAGTAACGGGCGCTGCTGGTTTTATTGGCGCGGCAACATGCCAAAAATTGTTAGCGGCCGGTCATGTAGTAGTCGGTATTGATAACCTTAACGACTATTACGATGTAAATTTAAAGCTAGCTCGATTAGCGCAGTTTGAAAGCAATGAAGCATTTACATTTATTAAGCTTGATATAAGTGAGCGCCCAGCAATGGGCGAATTATTTGAAACGCATCAGTTTGATAAAGTAATTCACTTAGCAGCGCAAGCCGGTGTAAGGTATTCAATAGAGAATCCTGACGCGTACGCTGATTCAAATTTAGTCGGGCATTTAAATGTGCTTGAAGGATGTCGTAATAATAAAGTTAAACACTTAGTTTATGCTTCTTCTAGCTCAGTTTATGGTTTAAACGAAAAAACACCGTTTGAAACAACCGATAGTGTTGATCACCCCGTGTCGTTTTATGCCGCAACTAAAAAAGCGAATGAGCTAATGGCACATAGCTATTCTCATTTATATAGCTTACCTACAACAGGCTTACGCTTTTTTACCGTTTATGGCCCATGGGGTCGCCCAGATATGGCACCGTATATTTTTACTAAAAAAATACTTGCCGGCGACACTATTGATATAAATAACAACGGCGATATGTGGCGTGACTTTACTTACATAGATGACATTGTTGAAGGTGTTGTTCGTGCTGCCGATGTTATCCCTGTCGCAAACCCAGATTGGAGAGTTGAAAGCGGTTCACCAGCTTCTAGCTCTGCTCCTTATGCGGTGTATAACATTGGTCACGGTAGCCCAATAAACCTAATGAAGTTTATTGAAGCTATTGAAGCTGAGTTAGGTATAGAAGCTAAAAAGAACTTCCGCGAAATGCAAGCCGGCGATGTTTATAAAACTTATGCTGATACTACAGACTTATTTAATGCAACAGGCTATAAAGCACAAGTAGGTGTTAAGCAAGGTGTAAGCGAGCTTATTAAGTGGTATAAAGATTTTTATAAATAAAAGTAATTAGCCGCTTACAAAATAAACACTGTTTTAGTTTAAAACGGTGTTTTTTGTTTTTAATAGGATCGTTTTTTACTAACAACAGGTTTTTGATTACTTATTCAGCCCTCATCTACTTTTTACCTGTTAACTTAAAAATAATTAATTTATAAATAAAGGATTACTCATGAAAGCTGTTATTCCAGTTGCCGGCCTTGGCACTCGCATGTTACCAATGACCAAAGCAATTCCTAAAGAAATGCTGCCAATAGTTGATAAACCTCTGATTCAATATATTGTTAGTGAATGTGTAGCCGCAGGTATTAAAGATATAGTGTTAGTTACACACAGCTCAAAAAATGCGATTGAAAACCACTTTGATACAAGCTACGAGCTAGAAGCCACCCTCGAAAAACGTGTTAAACGCGCACTGCTTGACGAAATCCGCTCAATTTGCCCAACAGACGTAACGGTTATGAGTGTACGCCAAGGTGAGGCTAAAGGGCTAGGGCATGCAATTTTATGTGCAAAGCCAATTGTAGGTAATAACGATTTTGTTGTGCTACTCCCTGATGTAATACTCGATGCCTACACGGCTGATCAAAAAGCTGAAAACTTAGCCGCGATGATCAAGCGCTTTAACGAAACTCAAGCAAGCCAGATTATGCTAGAACCTGTGGCACAGGAAGATGTAAGCAAGTATGGGATTGCTGATATTAATGGCGTGCAACTTACCCCAGGGATGAGCGCAGCAATTAAAACCATGGTTGAAAAACCGCCGGCAGATATAGCACCTTCAAACCTTGCGGTAGTTGGGCGTTATGTATTAAGTAAAAATATTTGGCCATTACTGGCTAAAACACCTGTAGGCGCTGGTGACGAAATTCAATTAACTGACGCTATTGATGCATTAATGACACAAGAAACGGTTGAAGCATTCCATATGAGCGGGCGCTCACACGATTGTGGCGATAAGTTAGGTTATTTAAAAGCGATTGTTGAGTACGGTATGCGTGACGCAAAGCTAGGAAAAGAGTTTACTCAGCATTTAAATATACTTATGAACGGAGAAAATTAATAATCTAGTTACAAAGCGCGAAGTAAATTCGCACCTACGGGTTGGCGTATGTTGTAGGTGAGGTTTTACACCTCGCTTTTTAAGCATTAAAGCTATGGTGTATGAGCGCGAAGTAAATTCGCACCTACGGTTTGGTGTATGTTGTAGGTGAGGTTTTACACCTCGCTTTTTGGCATTAAAGCTATGGTGTATGAGCGCGAAGTAAATTTGCACCTACGGATTGGTGTATGTTGTAGGTGAGGTTTTACACCTCGCTTTTATACATTAAAGCTACGGTGTATGAGCGCGAAGTAAATTCGCACCTACGGTTTGGCGTATGTTGTAGGTGAGGTTTTACACCTCGCTTTTTACTTTATGTAAATACAGTCCCAGTAGGGATACGAAGCAACTTTATCGACGATTTTAGCCCTTAAAGGGTTTGCAATTATATACCTAGCGTTATTAAGTAAATCATCCTCATTTCTAATCATATGGTCGTAGTAGTTACGTTGCCATAGTTTTTGTACCCCTAAACGATCGCGTATAGTTTTGGAGCAGCGGCCTTTAAAAGATTTAATTACATCCGATAGGGATTTTTCATTTCCCAATTGAATTAACCAATGCACATGATTTGGCATAATTACAAACGCTATTGTTTTAGCCGCTTTTTGATCTTCTATATTTTTCATTTCTTTAGTAATTAAACGATTAATATCTATAGAGATAAACTTATTTTCTCTTTTATGTGCTACCAATGTAATAGAGTAAAATCGATTTATTAACGATACTCTGCCTTTTCTTAATAAATCGGAACGATGCATTTTTATTGATCCCTTTTATTTAAAGGTAGCAGAAATATAGAAATTTTTAAGATGAGTGAGCGCGAAGTAAATTCGCACCTACGGATTGGTGTATGTTGTAGGTGAGGTTTTACACCTCGCTTTTTAAGCATTA
>NZ_JANJGQ010000020.1:0-93652 GCF_030847595.1 Pseudoalteromonas sp. 20-92 | reverse complement strand
ACATTACCAGGCTTCAAATTGTAGAGAGCCCGAATCTAACGATTCGGGCTTTTTTACGTCTGCAGAAAAGTGAAATGCGGATAATTAATGCGCACTTATTCAACAGCTATCACGTAGGGCGAGCGCAGCGACTCCCGACACAAAGATAGTGTAGCATTTCACTGTGGCTCTCCACCGCTGTGGGTACCATGACATTCTACTGCGTAGCGCGCTGACTTCAAATTGTAGAAAGCCCGACTAGAAATAGTCGGGCTTTTTTACGTCTACAGAAAAGTGAAATTCGCGCAATTAACACACGCTCACATCAACACCCATCACGTAGGTCGGGTGAGCGCAGCGACTCCCGACACTAAGATCACCGTAAGTACCTTTTTATAAAGAGGTACTTCAATTCGAACCTCATTATATAGCTTCATATTTTCACTAAATCATACACTGATTATAGAGATGTTAGTTTCTTCTCACTTTGTTGCAATTTCATTCTTGGTTTAATAAGTGACCTGTGTAAAACTAGCTGCGTTAATTTAGTAAATCAGGTGACATGAATGTCGAATATTAAAGCTTGGAAACTTATAAGCCTGTTTTGTTTGTTCGCAGTGCTTATGGGTTGTCAATCTAAAGAAGAGCAGCTGCAACAAACAATTCAAGAGTCTATTAAAAAGGCTGATACGGAGCTGTCTCAGCTTGGTACTGCACTCGATAATGGGAGTGTGCGCAATGCTATATTACTTAAAGAATATGGCGAGCTTCTTAAAAAACAACAACCAGAGCTTACAAAAGTTGTTGATGTAATTACCCTTGATGCAACGCGCCAAGGTGCACTTTATAGTGGTTTAACACAGCGACTTAAAGATATTAAAGGAACTTACTTAATTCCTCCTTACGAAGATACGTTGCATAGCATTGATTTGTTGCGTGATGCGTCTAAACCTACGCTATTTTCTGATGCGCTAACCGATCCTATTAATATGCTAGCTGATATGTCCAAAGGCACTTTAGCGCGTGTAGGCGCAATTAGTAAGCAAGCTGAAGGTGAGGGTGTTGGTAACCAAATGGTAGGTAACCCTAACTATGGTAACTGGCAATCAAATAGTAACGGTATTAGCTTTTGGCAATGGTACGGGATGTACCGTATTTTAGGTGATGTATTTGATCGTGTTGAATATGGAAGCTGGAGTAAGCGCCGAAAGTATAGTTATTACAATGACTATGGCCGTTCGCGTTATTCAAGCCCTAAACAAATTAAAACCCAAAGCGCGCTAGAAACACGCACGCGCCAAACATACCAACGCCAAGGTAAGCAGTTTACAAGCCCTTATGCGAGTAAAAAAACAGGTGCATCCGGTTTAAGCCGTAGTAGTTATACGCCACCAAAAAGCCGCAGTAGTTATTCTCGTTCTAGCAGTTATAGCAATAGCTCAGGAACGGTGCGTGATAGCGGTAGCAGAACCTCTCGTGGCGTGAGCCGTGGTAAGTAAAAGAATAAGTTGGAGTTAGAATAATATGTATGAATTTAATGGAATAACTATGTGGTCGCTACAAGCGTTGGCGATTGATTTTGCAATTATTGTTTTATTATTTGTAAGCCTTAAATATATAAAAGGCTGGGTTTCAAACTTACACGCAAATGATGAAATAACAGAGCGTGATAACTTTGCTTTTGGTATTAGCTTTGCCGCTGGTTTAGTGGCACTGGCGATTGTATTAACAGGTGTAAGTAGTGGTGCTTTTGCTGCAACACTGCAACAAGAAGCACTGCAAATGTTAGCTTACGGCGCATTAGCTATTGTACTTATTAAGTTGGGCCACTTTTTCCAAGATAAAGTAGCGCTTCGTAAAGTAAGCCTGCACAACGAAATAGTTAAAGGTAACGTTACAGCTTCAATAATTGATTTTGGTCATGTTGTTAGCGTTGCCATCGTTATTCGCTCAGCACTTTTATGGGTGGCTACTGATGGCTGGCATGGTCTTCCAATTGTAATTGCTGCCTTTATTATAGGTAGTGTTGTATTACTACTTGTTAGCCAATACCGAGTGCAGTTATTTAAGCGTACAAACAAAAGTGGCGACTGCCTACAACAAGCAATTGTTGATGGTAACTTAGCTGTGGGTATTCGTTACGCTGGATTTTTAATAGGTAGTGCATTAGCTATTACAGCTGCAACGGGTGTTGCGCCATACGCTGCTGATAATATTAATGCGAGTTTACTATACTGGGCTATTAGCGCTGTTGTGAGCCTTGTCGCATTTATTATTTTGCACTTAGTGACAATTAAAATAATTTTATCTGGTTGCGATATTTCCGATGAAGTTAATCGTCAAAAAAATGTAGGTGTAGCAGCTATTTCTGCAGCAGTATCATTTGCTGTAGGTATCACTATGGCAACCTTACTAGGCGCATAATCAGTGTCATCAACCAACACTCCCCCAAGTAAGTCTCGCTTACTTGGGCACGATATATTACTAATTACTGTTATGGCCGTGCTTGCTGGGTGCGGCCTTATTTATGAATACTTACTGTCTCATTATGCGGGCCGTGTACTTGGCTCAGTAGAAAGCGCTATTTACGCCATGATCGGTACTATGATTGTAGCAATGGGCTTAGGCGCTTTTTTAGCGCGCTGGTTTAAAGATGCATTTACCGCTTTTGCTTGGCTAGAAAGCATTATTGCTTTGGTTGGCATGGGCTGCATTTTAGCGATAGCGGGTGTAATCGCTGTAAGTTATTCTCTTCCTCATTTATTTTCGAGCATTTTTAATTTACCCCCAGATGTTGTACTTAATGGTTATGTATTTCAAAAGCTACAAGAGTGGTCACGTTTTCTACCTTATGTTTTTGGTTTAATACTGGGCTTATTTATTGGTATGGAAATACCGCTTATAGCGCGTATTCGTCAGCATGTTTATGGTCGTTTTTTAGAAAACAACGCTGGGACTATTTATGGTGCCGATTATATTGGTGCTGGTATTGGTGCCGCCATTTGGGTAAGTATCATGCTCTCAATGCCTATAATGGAAGCTGCAGCGTGGACTGCGTTATTTAATATCATCGCAGGGCTCGCGTTTTTATGGCGCTACCACACCCATGTGCGCTTTGCTAAGGCACTTTTAGTTTGCCATATAGTACTGTTGGCATTGTTTGGCTTTATTTTAGTATTTGGCAGTAGCTGGATGAACAATCTAAGTAATGTTTTATACAAAGATAAAGTAATTTATTCGCAAGCAACTAAATACCAACATGTAGTTTTAACCGAAAGATTAAGCAAAAACCAACCTCAGCCAATTACCGATTTATATTTAAATGGGCGTTTGCAGTTCTCAAGTATTGATGAGCAAATATATCATTCAATGCTGGTTTACCCTGCAATGCTTGCCTCTAACAGACACGACCGTGTATTAATAATTGGTGGTGGTGACGGGCTTGCACTTAGAGATGTTTTAAAATGGCCTGTGAGTGAAGTAACGCTAATAGATTTAGACGCGCAACTACTCAATTTATTTGGTCATAAAGACGGTGACTTTACGCCGCCAGAGCACATCAATAAGCGATTACTACAGCTAAACAATAAATCGATGCAAGACTCGCGAGCCAACATAATTGTGGGTGATGCATTTTTAGAAGTTGAAAAGCTGCTTGATCAATCTAAGCAGTTCGACACTATTTTAATTGATTTACCTGACCCAAATCACCCTGATCTAAATAAAATGTACAGTGACTACTTTTATAATCATGTACGGCAGTTATTAGCACCCGATGGCGCAATGGCGGTTCAATCAACTTCACCTTATCATGCTAAAAAAGCGTTTTTAAGCATTGCAAAAACAGTTAAAGCCGCAGGGTTTGAGTATGTTGAGCAGTATCAGCAAAACATACCTTCGTTTGGGCAGTGGGGCTGGACTATAGCCACTAAAATGGGGCAGTCGGCCAGTGGCCGTATTAATGATGCGACGGCTATGCCTGTGCCATCAAGGTGGATTAGTAAAGAATATTTATTGGCAAGCTTTGTATTTCCTAACCACTACTTTGAACAAGTTAAAAATATTGAGGTCAATAGGTTAGGATCTGGTCAGTTGTATGATTACTACCGAACTGCATGGCAAATAGAAAGCGAATTGTATAAAAACTAACAAAATATGGTTGACATAATATGTCGGCCGTGAGAATCTTAACTCAGACATAATATGTCAAACGACAAAAGGCAGAGACATGGAATTAAATGAACTTTCAATAAAATTAGCTTCTTTTGAAACTGAAGGCGCTAACTTTGAGTCTTTCTTGATTGCCAACCCAGGCGAGCAAGATGTTTTACAAGTCATTGTTGATGGAAATGATGAACTTCCAATTTTTGTTACACAAACGCAAGAGCAGTTGTTATGTATTAGCTACTTGTTTGACGAAGATGAAGTTAAGAGTGAATTACGCAACGAGTTAAACGAAACATTACTACGTTTAAACGTGCCAATTCCACTGAGTGCATTTGCTAAAATCGATAACAAATACGCGATTTTTGGTGCACTGTCGGTAAATTCATCATTAGATGACGTTACCCACGAACTAGTGACATTAGCCGATAACGCTATTGACGCACTAGAAGCCGTGACCTTGTATTTAAACGATTAATAGCTAGTTAGTGGAGTTAAGATTATGAGTATTTTAAAAAAATTATTTACAGCAGTACGTGGCGGCGCTCGTGAAGCAGGCGAAGCAATTGTAGACAAAAATGGTATCCGTATTTTTGAGCAAGAAATTGCAGACGCGCAAAATGCACTTCACCGTGCTAAAAAAAGCCTTACTGAAGTAATGGCTAAAGAAATGCAAACTAAGCGTAAAATTAGCGCTGTAGATGCATCAATCGCTGAACATGAAGCGTATGCAGGCCAAGCTCTTGAAAAGGGCAACGAAGCGTTAGCATTAGAAATTGCAGAAAAAATTGGTGACTTTGAAGCTGAAAAAGCTGAAAACGAGCAAGTATTATCTGGCTTTAGCAATCACATTGTTACGCTCAAGCAGCAAGTTAAAGATGCTGAAAAATCGATTAAAGAGAATCAGCGCCAGCTTACAATGGTTAAAACCACTGAAAGCGTACAGCAAGCAACAATGGCTGTTAACAGCACGCTTAATACAAACAGCTCGTCTATGACATCGGCTCGTCAATCACTTGAACGCATTAAACAGCGTCAACAAGATCGTAGCGACCAGCTAGGTGCTGCAAAACAACTTGAGTCAGACGTAAATGGCGATGACTTAAAAGCAAAAATGGCTGAAGCAGGCATTGGCGACACAAGTCCAAAAAGCGCTGATATTTTAGCTCGCATCAAAGCGAAGCAAAATAGCTAACCATTACGTTTATACTTTAAAAAGGTAACCGAGTTTTGCTCAGTTACCTTTTTTGCTTAGAAGGCAGCCTTCCTATGTTTAATTTTTTCAAATCTAAAAAAGAGCCAGAGCGTCAGCTTAATCATCCGAGCGAGCTTAAAAAAGGCGACATGTTTAGCGTTATCGACTCCTTTGCTTATCCGGCATGGCTAAAAGGTGAAACGCTACGTGTTACTGGTATTCAGACTTACCAATATCAGCACAGTAGCGATACTGAATTTGTACTTGAGACAAACAGCGGCCAAGTTGTATTTTTACAAATTGAGCAAGATGACGGCGAGGAGTGGGCTAACTTTTCTATTAAAATTCAGCGCAACGAAGTTGAGGAGATATTTGGCCTTGATGAGTTTGCGCGTATTTTTGATGAAGAGTCGTTAACCCACATTACAGTGCAAAATACACCAGAGCGCTTTATGCAGTTTTTAGCTAAAAGCTATCAACAAAGCGAGTCGCCTTATGTGTGTTATTTCCATAATAAAGATTACCGCAACCAAACTTTGCCTCGTTATGAGCAAGAAGGTGGTGAGCCATGTGAAATGATTTGCTTAGCGTCAGATAATGAAGGCTTTGGTTTAAATATCGAAATTTGGGATGGCGGCGAAACCGAAGTATCGCTAACGCTCATGCGTCCAATGTCAGACATTGTAGACTTGTTTCCCGGAGATGCTAAGTGAGTGATGCTAAAGACAAGTGGTTACGTCAGGAACAAGCTGTACGTGCCACGCAAATGGCATTTGATCTAAGCAGTGAAGTTCAAAAGCTGATAAAAAAGCAAGCTATAGACCAAGAGCTAACGCCGTCAGATATGATCCGAAAAATACTTGGCTTAGACGTAAAGTCTAAAAAAACACGTCAACGTTTATCGTTTAACTTAAATGATGATGAAATAGCGCAACTAGCCAGTCGCTTTGATGTCTCAAGTGATGATAAGCGAGCCGTAAAACAACAAGTAGCTGACTTACTAATTGCTCACACTAAAAAAACTAAGTAGTTACACTAGATTATTATGAATATTATTTTAATTGCTTACTTAATTATTTTTGCGTTGTTTGGTACAGCGGCGAGTTATTTTGTACGTTTTATTTATGCGTATTGGGTGCTTAAAACAATGCCCATGAAGTACATTATAAAAGCAGGTATTTGCGTGATACTGGTGGTAGTAATTTCAGCGTTAATTCCGTATTTAAGTTAACGCTGAAATTAAGTTTGATTTACTTTATATCAAACGACTGACATTGCTGATTAATACACAGCGATTGTACTTCAAGTACAGGGGAGCAATCGGTTAAGCCTTGTGCTGCATTTTTTATTTTTTCTTGCTTTGTTATGAGTTGCGCAATATTTTCAGCTTTTTCTTGCGGGGTGTTAAGTGTTGAGTAAACAACATATTTACTCGGTCCACCGCATGCGCGGGCGCCAACTTCAAGCACTTTGCACTGAAAGCTAGCGGTGCAGCTATTATCACTCACCATGTCATTCAGCTCATAGTTTAAGTCAGACAAGTTTTTACTTTGTTCATTGCTTGACGTTATTGTGCTAGCACAACCACTTAGTAATAAAATGCTGCTAGCAACGCTTAAAATTGATAGTTTAATTGCCGATGATAAACAACTCATAACGTTATCCTTAAAATGCACTTACCGCTGAACCTTCAAGTTTAACACATTTATTTTCAACACACTGCGTGCTTGGCGTTGTTAAATGCTGACAAATACTCATCATCCCTTTTTGTGCATTATAGTTACTTTCAAGCTTTGTAACTTTATCACTTAAGGCTGTTACTTGCTCTTCAGACACTGATTTTGTTGAATACACAATAAAACTACTCGGTCCACCACATGCGCGGCTACCCACTGCATTTACCCTACATTGCGTGCTTGTATCACATTGCGTGTCTGCAATAAGTGTATTTAACTCGGTTTTAGCTGCTCTGATATCTTCTATTGAAACTTCTTTTAAATCGGGTTTCGGGATTTTTTCAGCAACTGATTTGTTTTGTGTTTTAGTACTCTCTTGTAATTTTTGAAGTACTGGCTTTGATGTTTCAGTTTCAGAGGTGACTGTTACTTGATCTGTTTCAGCTGGTGTTTTATCTAAGCATGCAGTTAAACAAAGAGGTAAAAGTATGGCTAACAATGGGGTACGCATAATAAACCTTGATAGTGATGAAATATTCATCACTATCATACACTGTGCATTTTTTACGGCAATAAAAACTATATAATCAAGTAATTAAAGTCCGCCCTGCGTTAGTTTGGTGGGATTAAGTAGCTTTTCGAGTTCACTGCGTGGTAAATCGGTTTCTTGTTCGGCTACATCAATAATAGGGCGGGCTTCTTTATAAGCCTGCTTTGCTATTTTTGCTGCTTTTTCATAACCGATCACAGGATTGAGCGCAGTTACCAAAATTGGGTTTTTAGCGAGCGCTTTATCTATATTAGGCTGATTTACCTTAAAGCTGGCAATGGCTTTATCGCCCAATGCTTGCGCGCTATTGGCAAGTAATTCTATACTTTGTAAAATATTATAAGCAATGACTGGCAGCATAACGTTCAGCTCAAAATTACCCGCTTGGCCTGCCACTGTAATGGTGGCATCGTTACCTATTACTTGTGCACTTACCATTGCAGCGGCTTCTGGTATTACTGGGTTTACTTTACCAGGCATAATAGACGAGCCTGGTTGCAATGCTTCAAGCTCTATTTCACCAAGGCCCGCTAGTGGTCCTGAGTTCATCCAGCGTAAGTCGTTTGCTATTTTCATTTGTGCTACAGCGAGTACTTTTAATTGCCCCGAAAGCGCAACTATGGCGTCTTGTGAACCTATGTTATAAAAAAAGTTACTGCTAGGCGTAAATCTAATGCCTACATTAGCACTTAGGTTTTCTGTAAATTTTGCTGCAAACTTAGGGTCTGCATTTATTCCTGTTCCAACCGCTGTACCACCTTGTGCAAGTTCGCATACATGCTCTAAGCTATGTCTAATTCCTGCTGCAGCATGATTAACTTGTGACTGCCATGCACTTAGTGTTTGATTAAATGTAACAGGCATTGCATCCATTAAATGCGTACGGCCCGTTTTAACTATATGGCCTACCTCAGCTTTTTTATTTTCTAGGCTTTGCGATAAGTTTTCAAGCGAAGGAAGTAATTCATACACTACATTTATTGCACTACTGAGTGCGATAGCGGTAGGAACTACATCGTTAGAGCTTTGCCCCATGTTTACATCATCATTAGGGTGAATGTTTTCATTGCCCAATCGGCTAGCAAGTGTTGCAATAACTTCGTTGGCATTCATATTTGAGCTTGTGCCAGAACCTGTTTGAAAAATATCAACGGGGAAATGCTCAACATATTCGCCATCAATAATACTTTGACAAGCTTGCTCAATAGCATTTGCTTTAGCTTTGCTTAAATGTCCAAGCTCGCAGTTACTTTGTGCAGCGGCTTGCTTTATATAAGCCAGCGCAGTGATAAATTGCTTTGGCATAGGTAAGCCACTAATTGCAAAGTTATTAACCGCTCGCTGTGTTTGCGCCTGATAGAGCGCATGAGTAGGTACTTGTAGCTCGCCCATGCTGTCTGATTCTGTTCTAAAGTTGCTCATAAGTGTGCTCCTTAAAAAGGGTTGAATTCGTGACTAAGAATACGAGCTTCACGCTCAAGTATTAAAAATTGTGCAGTATTGTTATGCACTTTATAAAACCGTTTTAGTGCTAATAAAGGTTTGTATAACTGCTCTAAACATTGTTTACGAATAGCATTATGGATAAGAGGGTCGCACATTTTGTTCATAATTTCATGGTGTGTGCGCCTAAGATAAAACTCTTGAAGCAAAGGATTTCGCTGTTGTTCAAAGTTTTTGGCGACGTTTAGGGCGGTTTCTATGTAATTGGCAACGAGCATGGGTGCATGCAGGCCGGGTCTTAAGCAATGGCAAGAGAGTTCTTGATGGTAGCGATGCTGTGCATGATTTGAAGACATAAAAAAACCGACTCAAGTTAACGATAATAGTTATCATTACATTTAATCGGTTTCAGTGTAAACAGTTATTATTAAAATTATTTGCGATATTAATTTGAGTTTTAATTGTAGCCAAGAATAAATATCTGATCTGTTTCATGTTTTGTTATCGCCTTTTGATTATGTTTAGGATGCGAAAGTAAATCGATTACTGTAGCTCTCATATCAACGGCATAACTATGATCGTCGGTGGTTTTTTCAATTATAGCAACAGCTGCATCTACAGCTGTATAAGAGGGAGTATGCATAATATTTTCCTATTAATTAAATCATAAATTAACCCAAGTAAGGGTTAATATAACTAAAGCATAATACATACCACTGCCTTAAATTAGTTGTAGAGTTATGAATTTAATAGTCTTTATAAATACTCGATACAATTTTAGTTACCCAAAATTAGCAATTTGCGATATTGTTGTGCAATATGCTTCTCATTTGGTGCAAAGTAATGGCTAAACCTTTCTCACAAGCTTGCGAAAATAACAAAAAGCCTATTTTAAAAGTGCTTACTCAGGTACTTAATAAAACGAAAGTATTGCTTGAAATAGGCTCAGGAACCGGCCAACATAGTGTGTTTTTTGCAGAACAATTACCACATTTACAATGGCATACAAGTGATCGCGCTATAAACCACGAAGGGATTAATTTATGGCACCACGAAGCTAATTTAACTAATTTACATGCACCACTTGAGCTTGATTTAAATAATGAGTGGCCAATAGATAAGGTTGACGCCATTTATACTGCAAACACATTTCATATTGTAAGTTGGCAATTAGTTGAACGTTTTTTTGACGGTGTTAAACGTCACTTAAATAGCGACGGTATGTTGTGTATTTATGGGCCATTCAAATACCAAGATGAATTTACCAGCCCAAGTAATGATGACTTTAGTGCCTTTTTAACAGAGCGCGATCCGTTAAGTGGAATAAGAGATTTTGAAGCAGTTGAACAACTAGCTAAGCAAGCAGGGCTTACGCTTATTAGCGATACTGCCATGCCTGCAAATAATCAGTTACTCGTTTTTAAACGGCAGTAATGAGCTACATTGCTCTTTATATATATCAATATGGCCGCGTTCACGCTTTAAGTAGTCGCTTATTGCATTACTGAAATCGCCATCAACAATATGGTGAGCAGAGTAGGTAAGTACGGGTTCAAATCCGCGTGCTATTTTGTGCTCACCTTGTGCACCCGAATGAAAACAGTTGAGTTTATGCTTTATTGCAAACTCAATACCTTGGTAATAACACAATTCAAAGTGAAGCGAATCTACTTCCTCACTTGCTCCCCAGTAGCGCCCATAAAGCGTATTCTCACCTACTAAACTGAGTGTTGCAGCAATCACGTTATCGTCTCTTTTGGCCAGCATAATAACGAGGTTATTAGCCATTAAGGCATGTAAAAGCGTAAAAAACTCCATATTTAAATAGCCTAAATGACCAGATCGCTTTAAGTAGGTACGCTGATAAAACTCACAAAACAATTGCATTATCTCGGGCGTAATTTGCGTTCCTTGCAGCCATTCAATATCAATATTTTGTTGCGCTATTTTAGCTCGCTCTTTTTTAAGTGACTTACGTTTTCGTGAGTTAAGTATTTGCAAAAAATCGTCAAAGGTTTCAAAACCTTTATTAAACCACTGAAATTGCACACCTACTCTTAGCATGGCATGTTGCTCAGTTAATGATGTTGCTTGGGCTTGGTCGCAAAAGTTAACATGCCAACCCGACCACATTTGCTCAGCACTGTGTATGCTAAGTTGCTCTGTAATGTACTGATACACCGCATTAGGGTTAGCGTGCTCGATAGCAATACGCTTGCCTTCAATAGGGCTAAAGGGAATGCCAGATAGCCATTTGGGATAATATTCTAAACCGTGTTTTTCGTATGCCTCAGCCCATGCCCAGTCAAATACGTACTCGCCGTATGAATGACTTTTTAAATACCCAGGTGCAAGCGCAATGAGCGTATCATCTTCAAAAATAGCGAGGTGATGGGGCTGCCAACCGCTTTTTTGTGTTACGCATTGGCTTTGTTCAAGGGCATATAAAAAAGCATGTTGAGTAAATGGTTCATCACCAAATAAACGTTGCCACTGCGCCTGATCAATCTCATTAATACTGCTAAACCATTGGTGCGAAAACGTTCCCATGACTACTTACCTTGTAGTTGTTCTAAGCTGTTCTACGTTTTTAATAAACGTACTAATTTGCATTTTAAGCTCGGTAAAATGAGGATTATAAGTTAAGCGCTGTAAAGCCGGATAGTGTTTTAAGTTGGCGCTTGTACGCTCTCCTAGTTGTGGGTTTTTAGTTGTTTTACATGTTTTATATAGGGACTCGTCGTTAATAAAGCTGCCACAATTGCGATAAGTTGCGTTAATTCCATAATGTGGATTTTGCGGTGAGTTAACAACAGCAATATGCGACATACCATGAACCTTTTTACATTGAGGTGTTGTGCATTGCGGATTATTTACTGTGTAGTCACTAGCAAAGTCTGGCGGTAAAATATCAGTGCTTCCATAAAGTACTAAAGTATCGAGCGGCTTATATTTTACTGAATTATCTTTGTGTAATGCACTTAATAATTTTAGCGTGGCACGCGTATCTATCGTGGTATCAATATCGCTAAGTACACTAAAAATAGGTAATTTAAGTGCAGATCGTTTGTTTAAGCTACTAATACTTGCAAGTGACATTGCATCGTACGACGCGGCAGCTGCATTTAAAGGAAATGATTCATATTTGGCAAAGTCTACATCGGCGTCTTTATCTATCCAATTAACAAAGGGTATGGCATCAATCCACTTTGCTATCCAGCCGTACTTATTATGTGGCTCAGAACCGGGCGAATAAAGCATAAGCGCTTTAATTTTAGGGGATACAGTGTGCTTGGTTGCGTAATCAATAAGTAACGCTGCGCCGGTAGAGTAACCTGCGAGTATCACCTCATCAAAGTCTTGCACCGAGCGTTTAATACCGTATTGTATTGCCTGTTGCCATTGGCTAACCTCTACATTGAGTAAAGCACTTGCGGCACTTCCATGCCCTGGTAATAATATAGTACGCACGGTATAGCCTTGCTGATAATACACTTGTGCTAAATCGTGATACGTAAAGGGTGAGTCAGTTAACCCGTGGATTAATAGTGCAACTTTATTACTGCTTGGATGCGTAAGCTCAAAAGGGGCAATAATATCTACAATAGTAGGGTCTGATTTTCGCGTACCTTGTGTCACTAATTGCTGATACGTTTGTGTAATAACGGGGCATGGCATATTTGCACGGGGATTGGCTTTATTTATATGTTTATACGCATAATCTAAGTAATGATTGAATGGTAAAAGGGCGTGGTAATTAAAACGCTGGTGATTGTGCTCATTTTCAAAGCGTAATAAGCCTTGTTGCTTACTTTTTGTTATAAATTTGAAGTCGCTCGCCTGCGATATACAATTTTGAGCGACAACAATATGCGAAAAAACACTTAAAATAAAACCAAAAAATATGTTTAAAATTAAACCACTATTGTTCATTAACTTCTGCATATTGGACAAGACACTCGGTTAGCTTACTGAGTTCAAGCGGTTTTGCAAGATGCTGGTTAAATCCAACTGCTTGTGCATGTGCTTTATCCTCAGGCATAACGTCGGCGGTTAAAGCAATGATAGGGAGCTCTTCGTCTGTTTTAAATTGCCTGATCAGTGCCGTGGCTCTATAACCATCCATTATGGGCATTTGGCAATCCATAAGCACTAAGTCAAAATGTTGTTCTTTTACAATGTTGACCGCCAGCTCACCATTTTCAACAATGTGCGGTACAATACCTAGCGACCCAAGCATTGCTTTAATGACCATTTGATTTACGGGATTATCCTCTGCAACAAGAATACTTAAAGATGCAGCATTGGTATTTGCAGTCGTTATGGTTGGGAGCTCTTCTGGCTCGGTTGTTTCTAGCTGTATCTCAAATGTGAAAGTAGATCCCTGCTCTAATTCACTTTGCAACGTTATTTGGGCGTTCATTAATTGGCTCAGCTCTCTAGCGATGGTTAAACCAAGGCCAGTCCCTCCAAACTGCCGTGAAGTAGAGCTATCGGCCTGAGTAAACGCATTAAACAGTTTGTTATGTTGGTTTGATTTAATGCCTATACCAGTATCAACAACGTTAATTGTTATTTTTACTTCATTGGTAGATACAAACTCGGTATCGATATTTAGTGTAACGCTGCCTTTTTTTGTAAATTTAATAGCATTACTACATAAGTTAAGCAGTATTTGCTCTATCCGCATAGAATCGCCAATAAACCATGTGTCGGCTGGTAATTTACAGTTAATTTTCCAATCAAGGCCTTTATTTATAGCGCTTTGTTCAAACATGGTATTAATACGCTGTACAAGTGCATTTAAATCAAATGGGATATATTCAAGAACTAAGCGTTGTGATTCTATTTTTGATATATCGAGAATATCGTTTATTAGGTTTAACAAGCTTTTTGATGATGAGTTTATTTTATCCAAATAGCCAATGAGTGTATTTGCGTTATCTTCTTTACGCGCCAGAGACGAAAAGCCAATTACAGCATTTAACGGCGTACGTATTTCATGACTCATATTCGCTAAAAACTGACTTTTAGCTTGGTTAGCTAAATCAGATTGCTTTTTAGCTTGTACTAGAGAGTAAGTGCGCTCAGCTACTTGGCGAGTCAGCGCAATTTGCTGCTGATTAAATAGTAGTAATACCATCAAAATTAATGAGCATACGGCCACTTGGAGTATAAGTAATAATAAAGTGAGTTGGCTATTGTGCTGTGATAAAAACTTTTCTTTTAGTGATAGTTTTACAACCCATTGTTGCCCACCAAAGTCGACATTGAACGACATTGGGCGACTGCCTTGTGCTTGGTCGAGGTTCTTTGAGTAATTAGTATAAAATGGAGGCTCGTTTATATCTTCATAAATACCAATCGAGAACATGTCTGATTGTTGCTCAGAAATAGCTTGTTCAATCATACTGCGCACTAAAAACACACCAGTGGCATAGCCTTTAATTTTTTCTCCACTCATACTTTGAGAGTGCACAGGCGCAAATAATAAATAAGCTGGGCTTGGCTCTTTGGTTTGCACCAGTTGGATTATTTTAGTGCTAATAGGTAAATATTTAATGGCAGGGTTGAGTAATGATGCTTTTCTATCTGAATTTGAAAAGACATTAAATCCAATCGCTTTTTGATTACCGTTAAAAGGTGCAATATATTTAACAATAACGAGAGGGTCATTATCCTCAAGTGGTTTACCTACGATATCAATATCTAAATGATAAATATTTGAGATTTCTTCAGTAAAAGCATTGCGCTGATCTTGGTCTATTTTTACATTCCACGATAAAGCTTTAATAAATGAATGTTGTTTAAGTAGCTGGCTTGCATAAGAATAAAAGTCTTGCTGATTTAATTTCGATGATGATTGGACTTGGCTCGCTAAACTTTGCACGGCAATAATACTGCGATTTGTGTACCTATATAAGCTATTTTCTATAACGTGAACTTCACGCTCAGCAATTTTAATCGTATTGATACGATTTTCTCGGTCATACAATTGAGTTGTAACGGCAACCGAGACAAATAAAACTGAACATACTGCAAGAGTCGGTAATACAGATATATTATATTGATTCGACTTTTGTGGTAGCAGAGACAGTAACAATGGAGTGGCAATTAAAACGCCTAAAGTATCGCCAAGCCACCAGTAAGTAACGTTTCTCCAGTGATTATCAATACTGTAAACAGGGTTGAATTCACTCAGTGCAAATACACCACAATTAGCCGAAATTAAGCTCACTAAAATGGCTACTACAACAATAAAATAAATGATATTTTTGCGTTTTTTAAAGCGTAACGGATGGCCCAACCAAAATTTTAAAAGCGCCGCACCTACCATTGCCTGTATTACAACACCAAAAGAGATGTACATCGCCTCATTAAATGAGTTGCCAATGAGTACCATTTCATGGACTGAGTTATTAAAAACATTAAGATTAAAAGCTATAGAAGCTATAAATAATGGCAGAATAAATCGCCACCACCATATATAACACCCCACTAAAGCAATACCGGCGGGTAACCAAATAGGAATTATTTGTGAGTTAAAAGCAAGTTTAGTGAGTGCAATGCCGACTAAGAAGTATGCAAAGGCAAAAATTATGTAAAAAATAAAAGAGTGATATTTTGAGTTAAAATTTTTCACATAAGGTCCAAGCGATTATTATTCTCATTTTTTAAATATCAGTATAGCTAACAGTAAGTTATTTGCGGAATTTTTATAATGGTAACTGCTTTTTGCTAAATGACTGCTTTAACACGACAGTTGATTCTATATTAGCAATGCAACTTAAACCACCTAATTGATGTTTTACAAATCTCTCATAGCTCTCAAGATCGTGTGCAATAATTTTTAATAGATAATCATAGCTTCCTGATATTACACAACACTCTAATACATGTGGTAATTTTTCTACATGGTGTTCAAATTGCTCAGCAGCACTTACCGAGTTTTGGCTTAGCCTCACAAACGCATACACCAGCACATTAAGATTAAGTGCTTTAGGATTTATAGCTGCGTGGTAGCCGGTAATAATGTTTTCTTGTTCGAGCTTTTTTATACGCCTTAAGCAAGGTGTATCAGACAAATTAATGCTGCTAGCCAAGTCTGAAACTGACATGCGGGCTTGGCTTTGCAGTGCGATGAGTAATTGCTGATCTTTTTTATCTAACATAGTTATCGGCTTTCATTAATTATCTTTATATTTGTAGTGATTATTGCTAAATATTATGGTTTTTACTATTTTTTTTGGCGTTTTACTCTCATTAAACTCTGTTAGCATTTAATTATAAAAATAATAGAGCACAACAATGAACACACATACCGCTATTTTCGATCAATGGATACGAACAGGATTTGTCACTTTAAATAGTGAACTTGAGCAGCTCTATTGGCAACAAACCGATAAAGCAAATGTAGAAGGAATAGGTGAGGCCTTAAAGCAACAGTTAGAAAAAGAAGGCAACGCATTAATTAGCAATTTATTAGCCGAGGGAAACACAGATCAAGGCTTTGATAGCGCTTTTGACTTACTCGGTAACGTAGGATTATTTATGGCGGCGTGTAGGCGCCATGAAATTACTGAGCCAAGCAGAGAAACTACCTCTCCACTAATTGAAGCCTCAGCGCTTGCTATGCATATAGGTGCATCCATTGGCGTGACTCCTCGTTTTGCTACCGCCCACTTAACTACTCATAACAAAGCACTTAACGGTATTTATAAACGATTTACTAATTTACCCGATGAAAAGCTATTTATAGATTACAACACCCAAGGTATTTTGGCTTATAAACGCGCAAGTGATGCTTTACTAAAAATATTGCCGTTAGGTATTTCACACCCCTTATGTGGTGAATTATTAAAAGTAGCTAAACAAGCGCTTATAGATGTAATTGAGTCAAATAATGCACTTTATTCTGAGCTCGATACAGATCGCTTTTTTAACTGTGTTCGCCCTTATTATAAACCGTACCGTGTAGGTAAAGAGGTTTACAGAGGTGCAAATGCTGGTGACTTTGCAGGTATTAACGTGATTGATATGTTACTAGGGCTTTGTAGCGCAAATGAGCCTAGTTACTCGCAAATGCTGGTGGATAAGTTTTTATATATGATGCCAGAAGATCAACAAATCCTACGAGAAGCCATGCGTATGCAAAGCTTTATGGATGACTTTTTACAAGCAGAGCAATATAAAAATACAGATTGGTTTAAAAATCACGCAACGTTATTTATTCAAGTGTGTAAATTACATGGCGACACCGCAGTCGGTCATCATAATCAATTGGTTGAAAAATTTATTGCTCAGCCTTCAAAAAATATGCAACAGCAGCATATGAGCAAGGTAACAGCAAGTGGTCCGCCGCTTCATGTATTACTTGATTCGCTCGAAAAATTAAGAGATAGGCGAGCCAGTGCCAAACGCGACGATATAAAAACACGTTTTGACGATCTAAATACACTTAAAGAATGGGTTAAATAGCATGCTTAAAAATGATTTTTGTATGGCAGATGGCTGTTATTTATTAAACCACTCGGTAGGGCGTCCTCTTAAAAATACACAGCAATATTTAGCACAGCACTACTTTTTACCGTGGGAGAGCTCAAATAAAGAACCTTGGCAACAATGGCTGCCCGCAGTTGAGCAATTTACTACCGCGCTTGGTAAGTTATTTAATGCGCCTAGTTCGCAGTTTTGTCCTCAAGTTAATTTATCAAGTGGCTTAACAAAGTTGCTTATGTCGCACCCTCGATTACAGCAAAAAAATTGTAAAGTGCTTATGGCGCAAAGTGATTTTCCGAGCATGGGTTTTGCAATGCAAAAAGCGTTGCCAGAGTGTGCGCAAATTATGTTTATACCAGAGCACGAAAACCTAACTGATATTGGTGTTTGGCAGCGTTATATAACCGCCGACATCGATTTAGTTTTTATAAGTCATGTGTATTCAAATACAGGTGTACAGGCGCCGGTATACGATATTGTAGCTATAAGTAAATTAACCAATAGTTTATCAATAGTTGATGTTGCTCAGTCAGCGGGTGTGATACCGCTTGATTTAAGCGTGCTCGATGCGGACTTTATGATTGGCTCGAGCGTCAAATGGTTATGTGGTGGCCCAGGTGCAGCTTATTTATGGGTTAACAAAAACCAAATAAAGTTCTGTGAGCCTAAAGATGTGGGGTGGTTTTCGCATCAAAATCCATTTGAGTTCGATATTAATAATTTTGAATATAACAGCAGTGCGCTTAAGTTTTGGGGTGGAACACCTTCTGTAGCGCCTTATATTATCGCTGCAAATAGCATTAATTACTTTGCAGAACTAACTGCTCACAAGGTAAGGGATCATAATTTAGCTATGCTTACGCTTATTCATGAGCAACTAGCTGAATATGTTGCATCACCTATGGGTAGTGATAAATGCAGCGGGACTGTTATTTTATTTTTTAACAAGCAGCAAGACTATTTACTTACAGATCTTAATAAAGCGAAAGTCAGTGTAGATGCTCGTAAATTTGGGATACGAGTATCGCCACATATTTATAATACCCGAGAAGACGTTGAGCAGTTTATTTCGATAGTAAAACGAGCACTTAAGGGTTTTGGCTAAGCTGCTGCTGTCTTTGTTTTAATGACTCTATTTTTTGCTGCATTTGATTAATTGATGCGTCGTAAGCTTGCTTTAACGAATTTGTTTTAGTTGCGATAGCATCAGCAATAGACGAAGCGCCTAAACGATTGGCTTTATCTTGAGTCATGTAATCTATTTGCTGTTTTTTAGCTGCGTATTCTTTTTGGCTTTGTGCAATAGATAGCTCAAGACGCTTTATTTCACGCTCTATTTGCTGAACCTCTAAGTAGTCATCCACAGAGGTGTCGCTAATACCTTTATCGGGCGTAGAGCTTTTATATGCTTCAATTACGTTTATATCTTTAAGCGTAATAACTTGTGCATCTTTAGCGCAAGGCGTTTGGCTAAAGGTAGTAACGCCCTTAATTACACACTTATACACTGTTGTACTTTGTGCCAAGGTAAAAAATGGAACTGCCGCGCAAACTGATAGCAATATGAATCGGATCATAGCTAAACCTAAAGTGGCTAAAGTTGTGTTAATAATGCCCGAAGTTATTACAAGGCACAATTTGTTTAGTTTTTATAAATTTTAGGCACAAAAAAACCACAATTAAGTGGTTTAAATTAAGTATGGTCCAGAGGGAGGGATAGACTTGCTTACATCCATGTAATCAATCGCTGCGCGACGCTTGCAGCGGCCTAAAATGTTCCAGACATTTTGTCGAACCCTGTCGAGGGTTCTCACCCTTCCAATTTAGTATCGGTGTTAAATTTTAGGCACAAAAAAACCACAATTAAGTGGTTTAAATTAAGTATGGTGGAGAGGGAGGGATTCGAACCCTCGATAGAGCTACAAACTCTATACTCCCTTAGCAGGGGAGCTCCTTCGGCCACTCGGACACCTCTCCAACGCATAACCGGTTGTATTGATGGAAGTAAAAAAAGCCACCAATTAGAATATGGTGGAGAGATAGGGATTTGAACCCTAGATGGGCTATAAACCCATGCCGGTTTTCAAGACCGGTGCATTCGACCACTCTGCCATCTCTCCGTGACGCAGAATAATACTTAGGTGATACCGCTGTGTAAATAGCAAAATGACTGTTTGCCTAATATTTGTACGTAAATGAGGTTTTTTTTGTAAATAAATGGAAATTAAGGCAGTTTTTGAATAATAAATAGGTTGCAGCAAACTGTGGGAGCTAAAGAAGAGGCTTCATTTAGTGGTTGAGTGTTTGCTGCACCGCAAAAATAATCATGGTTGGGTGATTATTTATATTGAGCTGCGCCGCTAAGTGCTAACCTTTTACCAATAGTGTTAAGTCTAGCTAACATTTTTGCTTTACGGTTAGTTGGTTTAACTGCAATGTGCGCAGATGCCGTTTGGTTTAATGTATTAATTGGATTCATTACCTTGCTCCGAGTTTGTCTGTTGAAATCGAGTGCATTTTGCACGTTAACTGATTAAAAATACAACGATAAAAATTGAGTGTGAAGCATTAGTTATTTTGATGTGAAAAGCTTTTAAATACGTTCTATTTTACTTTTTAAATAAGTGTTTTGAATAGTTATTTAAAAAACAAAATACCTATTGCTCTATATTTGCAAGGCTTGTGTGCTTGTTTAGGTTTTTTATGCATTTTACTTTGTTTTTTTTGACTAATTATTCAGATTAAATTATTTTGATTAAAGTGTTTTTCTTCATGCTTTGCGGCTATGTTTTATATCAGTAAAGTTGCTGTTATTGATAATTACTAATGTGGGTAAATATATAATCAAAAAACAGCTTAAATTATTTGAAATTGTTCATTGATGATGGCGTTTATTATAACGAGTCAATGGCACTGCAATGATGAGTTTATTTTTTTCACTATATTGGTAATAAAAAAGCGCCTACATACTGTAGGCGCTTTGCGTTAGTTGCGTTAAATAACGCGTCTAACTGGGGACGGAGCCACTTTTAGCTATTGCTCTATTTGCTAAAAAGGCATTAATTTGTTTTGTTGGGGTAAGCACAATGGCGTTACCTAATAGCACTAGGCTAAATCCTGCAAAGGTATTTGCATGCCATTCAAAGCCTTCAAAAAAGCTACTCAGTGTTACTGCCACTAATGGAAATAAAACAATAACGTAGCTGGCTTTTTCAGGGCCTATATTTCTTAGCAGTGCAAAATAGCACCCAAAAGCGATTACGGTGCCAAATATTGATAGGTAAAGTAGTGATAACCAGTAACTTGGTGGAGCATTTAAACTAAATTGCACATCGTTCATTAATACATATAAAGCTAAGCCTATAGCACTATATAACATACCCCATGCATTGCCTTGCAATACACCAATTTGCTTACGAGAATTACGAACGCTTACCATGTTTCCTAATGAAGCCACAAAGGTGCCACCAAGGGCAAGTAGTAACCCGACCAACGCACCATTACTCAAGTCGAACTGCTGTAACTGTGGCCAAAACAGACACGTAATACCTAACACAGCGAGTACAGCACCTGTATAAATTCGTTTTGAGATTGGCTTACCAAAAAATAGTCGAGTGTTGACTATGTTCATAACCAGCAGCATTGAAAAGGCAATTGAGGTCATTGCGGAGGTTAAGTAATTTTGCGCCCAGTAAAGCATTAAATAGTTTAATCCAAAATTACAAATGGCTAATAAAACAAAAAAGCCATGATCTAGTAATTTAAATCGCATGTCGGGTTTTTTGTACGCTACATATAACCACATTAAAAGCGCTGCAATAGCAAAGCGATAAAATAACGATAACTCTACCGCAATATCGCCCAGTTGAAATTCGATGGCTAACCAAGTTGAGCCCCAAATTAAAACGGTTGTAATGTATAGCGCTGCACTTTTCATGGTTACTCTCCAAAGCCCGATTGAATGGCTATTTTAAGACCTATCTGTATACTTACCATATACAGAAAAGTAAAAATGTAACCTATACAGATTTGGTGTGTGATGATAAGACAAAAAAATAGCCAAGGGCATGAGTTTTTATATCAGCAAGTTATTCAGTTGATCAGAGATATGAGTGCCCAACAGGTTTTACTGCCTGGCGAAAAACTTCCATCACTGCGCAAAATGGCAGATAACTTAAACATAAGTATCCCTACCGTAAAACAAGCGTATCAAGTACTTGAAGATCAGGGGTTAGTAGAAGCACGTGAAAAATCGGGATATTTTTTAAAAGTCGTTAGCATGGCGCGCAATTTGCCTAAGCGCGTTAAATTAAGTCGCGAGCCTGTTGTGGTAAATAAACAAGCCTTAATAGAGCAGGTGTACAGTGCGATTCATCAAGCTAACGTAGTCCCTTTTGGTATTGCTAATCCAATTGCTGCTGCACCCACCGATAAAGCACTCGCCAGAAACATGCGCCGTGTAATGACAATTGCGGGCAGTAAAGCCATTAACTATGGGCCAACAGATGGGTTTGTACCGCTGAAAAAGCAATTGGTGCATCACTATTTAGATTTTGGTATTGGCATTGATATGGACGAGCTTGTGATCACCAATGGTGCGCAAGAAGCCATGGCTATTGCGCTTAAATGTGTAACAAAGCCTGGCGATGTAGTTGCTATTGAGACGCCTTGTTATCACGGAATTATCGAGTTAATAGAAAGCCTAGGGCTTAAAGCGCTCGAAATACCACTGTGCCCAGATAATGGTATTTGGTTAAGTGATTTGGAACGCGCTTTAAATGAGCATGACATAAAAGCGTGTTTATTCTCGACTGCAATTAGTAACCCTGTGGGCAGCTTTATGCCTGATACAAATAGACAGCAGCTGGTGGAGCTACTTGAAAGTCATGACGTAGTGCTTATTGAAGATGACGTATACGGCGATTTATATTTTACGGCAAAACGAGGCACACCTGCTTTAGCGTACTCTAAAAAAGGATTAGTGATTAGTTGCTCATCTTTTTCTAAAACGGCAGCGCCGAGCTATCGCGTAGGCTGGTTAGTTGCGGGTAAATTTGCAACGCAAGCAAGGCGATATAAAAGAGCGCTAAGTTGCTCTGCTTCTTTAATAAACCAATGGACGTTATCTGAATTTATTGCCAGCGGCGAGTACGACCGAAATTTAAAAGTACTTAGGCAGCGCTTGCGCGATAATAAAGAGCGTATGCGATGGTGCTTACAACAAGCAATGCCAAAAAACACACGTATAAGCAATCCAAAAGGAGGCTGCGTAATGTGGCTCGATTTAGGAGGCGAGTACGATAGCCAAACATTGTTTTTACTTGCGCTTGAGGTCGGTATTAGTATTACCCCTGGGCTTGTTTTTTCGGCCTCTAATAAATATAAAAGCTGCGTCAGGTTAAGTTATGGTGTGCAATGGAGCGCGCAAATTGAGCAAGCAATAGTTACATTGGGTAAGCTCACTTTATTAGCTAAAAAGTAATACCAATCTGCTTATATATGGGGTCTATTTAACGTTAAGAAAATTACGCTAGAACTAGGCAAAAGTTTTTGTATCTAGTTGTTCTAAATAAAAATTTTTAACGAAGTTATAGTGCAATTTAATTCGTTAAATTGATCAAAGATTTATGCAGGTTGGTATAAGTTTGCGAAACACAAAAAAGCAGCATTTAAGTAAACTTAAGTGCTGCCAAAGGGATGTTAAATAACGTTTGCTATACTAATTTTGTTTAAAGCTAAATAACTGGTAACCTTCAAGCTCTGGCACTTGCATTACTAATTGCTCTTCTTGTTTTGCAATATCAGCAAAGTTTCCACATAAAGAGTTAGCACGTTCTTCTAGTGCGCTTGCATGTAGCTCTACTTTTTCTTCTATTTGTGCGCCCATATTTTCCATACGTTGTTCAAAGGCATCCATATCACCGCCTGAACCAAGTAACTCAGAACCTAAAGCAACTAAAATACTGCCCATTGATTGCATCACTGCTGATTCAACCGCTGTTTCTATCTGCTGCTCAAATTGTTGTTCAAAGTTTTCGCCAAATTGATTAAAACTTTGTTGGCCCATCACAAATGTACCTTGCTGGTAAAATGTGTTTTCTACTTCGATTTTAATGTCGTCCATAAGCTCTGACATATTATCAAGGCCCTCAATATTAAATGCATTGCCTACTTCTTCTAATGCTACTCCGGCAATTTTAACACCCTCAAGCGCTATATTAGCTACTTCAGGCAATTGAGTGCGTAAGCTATCAGAGTACTTGGTTAGCGCTTCGCGTTGTGAGTTATTAAGTGCTACAAATTCGCCATTTACGGTTAAGTCACCATGGGTATTAAATAGCATGGTTTTATTATTGGCAGTAAAAATTTCTAATTCGTTTGGTTTAATACGTACGTCGTTTTTAAATTCGACGTTACATTCATCGCTGCTAAATGAAATTGCAGAATCGTTGTCGTTATGAGCCATAGCTGCTGGTGTACAAATTAATGCGCTAACTAATAGTAATTTTTTCATGTGTATTCTCTGCTTTTTTGTTGATGACTATTAACTAATAACAAGTTTAATGCCATTATTTTTTTATTATAATAAACAGTAAGTTAATTTGTTCGAGGCCTTTTTAATAGGTTGGGTTAAGTTAAAAATAAACTATTTTTTAGTCAAATTAACTAAGTTCTACAAATCTATAAGCAATATTTATCGATACGATAAAAAACTCTCACTTTCCACAATTCAAATTTAACGCTATTTATTCACATTACTGACATGAAGACTATTTACGATAGTCACGTGGCTTTATTTTGATGCTAATTTGCAGCGCATTTTGGTGTTAAACATTTTTAATTTACCGGCTATTGCGATAATAAAATCCTTGGCTGGTCTCAAACACTTTATGGAGTGGGTTGTGGGTAAGACATTTAGTTACGATGCGCTAGATGACGATTTTGTTGAAGACGAGTACGAAATGCTCGGACGTAATCAACACGATAAGAACAAGCAAAAGGTTAAGAAAAAGTTGGAAGACTACCTTGAGCAAAAACGCTTGCGTAAAAATCTAGGCGAAGACGATTTAAGCGATTACACCGACTAAATCACGCTAGTATAAATACAATACCAATTAATATTGAGAGTTTAAATGTGTAGTTAGTCGATATGTTTAAGTTTTAATAGTATTGGCAATAAAGAGGCCTCGCGCCTCTTTATTACTTTTAAAGCGTGCTTTTAGCCTGCGCTAATGCTTTTTGGATTGTAAGTTCTAATTTTTCGGGCTTAGTAAAAGGTGCATAGCGTTTAATTGGCATGCCATCTGCGGCAATTAAAAACTTAGTAAAATTCCACTTTATTTTGCGTGTTAAAAAACCAGGCAAGGCTGATTTTAAATAACGAAAGACGGGATGTGCATGCTCACCGTTTACATCTACTTTGGCCGCCATTAAAAAACTCACGCCAAAATTGATTAAACATCCTTGCTCTATTTGTGTTGCGCCGCCGGGTTCTTGTTGACCAAACTGGTTGCACGGAAACCCCAAAATTACTAAACCTTGGCTGGCATACTTATTATGTAAAGTTTGCAGCGACTCGTATTGGTAGGTAAATCCACATTTACTTGCTGTATTAACAATAAGCACAACTTTACCTTCAAAATCATTAAAGTTAATAGGTTGACCCTGCAAGCTTGTTGCGCTTAATTGATGAAATTCGTGCATTTTGACGTCTTTTTATTGTTGTTACCGGTATTTTAACCTGAGTACAGTATTTCATAAAGTATAAAGAGCACTCTAATTTAAAATTAGAAATAGCCCCATACCGGCAAGCGTTGTGTAATAAATATTATGTGTTTTATAGGCAACAATAATGGCGACTATCGCTGCGCTTAAATAAGGGTTTTGCCAGTTTAAGTTAATGCCCTCTTCATTTAAAAATACGATAGGCACCCAAATTGCTGTAAGCACCGCAGGTGCGCTAAAGCTTAAAAATTGCTGCATTTTAGGACCTACTTTAAACGGTAAAGCGCGGTGTAAAAATAAATAACGCGTAAAAAATGTAATGCACGCCATGAGTAAAATAGTTGTCATCATAGCGTTGCTTCCTTTTTAGCGGTTAGTCTTGCTGTAGCGTAACCTGCGCTCATTGCCAGCAGCGCTGAGCAAACAAGCCATAACTCAAATCCGGTACTTTTTAAAAGCGTTGCGCTAACGCCTGCTACAATTACCGTAACAAGTGAGGCCAAATTTTTGATTCCCGGAATAACCAACGCGATAAACGTGGCAGCAATCGCAAAGTCGAGCCCTAAATTAGTTAAGTCGGGCAGCATTGTGCCCGCTACAATGCCAATTAATGTCCAAATATTCCATGCAATATAAAAACTAAAACCAGCGCTCAATGCGTATATTAAACGTGTTTTTGTTCTATACGCTTTTCGATGATGAGAAAATGCAAATAGCTCATCGGTTAAAACAAAGCTCACCGGTAAGCGCCAACGCATAGGTTGATCAATGACCTTATGACGCACAGCTAAGCCGTATAAAAAGTGCCGAGAGCTAATAATAAACGTTGTGAATAAAATTGTGAGCAATGGTGTGTTGCCCGCCATAAGTTCAATCGCAACAAGCTGTGCAGAGCCTGCAAATACTAATAACGACATTGCTTGGGTTTCAAAGGCGCTAAAACCATTTTGAATCGCTAAAGAGCCGCATAAAATACCCCAAGGAACAACGGCTAAACACAGTGGTAGCATATCTAAAAAGCCTTTTAAAATAGCTTTTTTAACTGGTTGCATGATATTTACTCTCACGGCTTGTAGAATGGCTCATAAGGATACCTTAATATTATGATGTTAAAGTAGTTAACAAATTAAATAATACTGTTTTTTTAAGGATAGGCACAATGACGACGTTAAAAGTGTGGGATGGGTTTATTAGATGCTTTCATTGGTTTTTGGTTGTAAGTATTGCAGTGCTTTATTTTAGTATTGAAGAGGGCATGATTGAGCTTCACTTTGTTGCAGGTTTTTTTACTTTAGCACTTATAGTAACACGTTTAATATGGGGTGTTATTGGTAGTAAAACCGCGAGATTAAGTGGGTTACTGCACTCTCCTAGTGCTATTTTAAAGGCACTCAAAACACCAAGCGAATCGTTAGGTCATTCAGCACCCGGTAGCTGTATGGTGATAGTGTTTTTTATATTAATCATAACGCAACTTGTAAGTGGCTTAATGAGCAGTGATGGTATTTTAACTGACGGGCCGCTTGCTCAATATGTTTCTAGCGATACGATTGATTTTGCCAATTGGCTACATGAGCTGAATTTTGACATTTTACTTTATGCTATTGGCTTGCATGTATTAGCTATTATTGTTTATAGAATAAAAGGAAAGCCGCTAGTTAAGGCGATGATCACAGGCTCAAAAGAGTTAAAAGCGGATGACTCTGAGGCTAAAGTAACAAAAGCGTCTTGGCCTGCGTGGTTAATATTTATATCTTTATTGGTGTTGCTGATATTTACGTGGGCGAAAGAGCCTTTAACTTATTTATTTAGTTAAAAACACATTAAACCAACCTTAAAGGGTTGGTTTAATGTTTTGGTTACATTCTTTTGTTTGATTGTTGTGTGGTTGCAAATTATAATCATCAAGTTATTAACTTATTAAGGTGAGGATAAATATTTTGCACGATTTATTAGTGCGTATAACTTGCCCTAGATGTATTTTTTGTGTATCCATATAGGTATGGGTAATAGTTTGTGACTCTTAAGGTGTTGCTGTGTTTATGCATACGTCGTTGGCCTGTGGAAAGTGGTCAACTATAGGTTGTTTAAATCATCATACCCAATTATTTATTGGTGATGTGGTGAGTGTAACCTTTTATGACTTGCAAGGAGAGCTAGTCAGTTTATCGTTTGATTATAAAATCACCTCGTTAGAGCAAGGTGAACCCCATGCATGGCCGCGTTTAGTTGCCGAGCACATTAATGTGCATATACCATTAATAAGCGCAGGGCGAATGACTGAACAAGGGCTCGTTGTTGCTTATCGACAAAATGAAATTTTTGCATTGCAAAGTAGTGGTATTTGTAAAGTCCAAGTTGATTTTCATTGCATCGCGAAATGTGATGATTATGTAGTTAAAGAATGTGACGCATATGAATTTATTTATCCACAAAGTAGCGATTCTTACAATGCAGGTACAAAAGTACTACAACCTAAAACGGGAAAAATTTATCAATGTAGGCCTTGGCCATTCAATGAATTTTGCCGTGTTAATGATGAGAATAAAGTTATGTTTGAACCCGGCATTGGACAAAGCTGGGCTATGGCATGGATACAAGTATCAGATTAATAAATATAAAGAACCTTCTTCCCATAGGTAGAACGATTTTAGTAATGAAACGTATTACCTTCTAAGCCCTCTCAACTATTGAGTGGGCTTTTTTATTTTTATGGTAAACTGCGATTATTGTTATTTTTCAAATTGGTCTTTTCTGTGCCTCATCCTGATCACTCTCTAAATTTATTGTCTAACGTCCCTATCGCTAAAAAGCAAGCTCATATACTCAATGCGCATAATAAAACACGTGTCGATAACTATTATTGGATGCGTGATGATGAACGTCAAAATGAACACGTACTAGCGCATTTGCATGCTGAGAATACCTATTGTGATAAACAGTTAGCACCTATAAAACCATTACAAAATACACTATTTGAAGAGCTTAAAGCGCGTATTGTAAAAGACGATAACTCGGTACCCGTTAAAGAAGGAAAGTATTGGTATCACTCAGAAGTGCGTGGCGATGATGAATATTCACGCCATTACCGTAGTACCAGCATAGAGGCTGATAATAAAGAGCTTTTACTAGATATAAATGTGCTAGCGGCAGGGTTCGAATTTTTTGAATTAGGTGAAGTCGCTCTTAGCCCGTGTGAACAACTTATGGCTTATTCTGAAGATACTGAAGGCCGACGTATATATTTAGTGCGTTTTAAAAACCTTGAAACAGGTGAGATGCTACCTGATGTACTTGAAAACACAGAAGGGCAAGTTGTTTGGGCTAATGACAATAAAACCGTTTTTTATGTTAAAAAAGATTTAAAAACATTATTAGGCTATCAAGTGTTTCGGCATGAGCTTGGTAGCGAGCAAAGCCAAGACGTAATGGTTTACGAAGAGCGAGATAGTAGCTTTTTTATGGGGCTTGGTAAAAGCCGCGACGAAAGCTTAATTATTATTGATTTAGCATCGACAGAGACCAACGATACATGGGTGCTTGATGCTAATAAGCCCACTGGCGAATTTGAAGCATTAATGCCGCGTGAAGATGGCCACGAGTTTGACGTAGATAAGCTAGGTGACACATTTTATATTGTGACTAATTGGCAAGCTAAAAACTTTAGATTAATGACGGCAACAAACGAAACTATTGCTGATAAAACACAATGGTTTGAGCATACAGCTCACAGAGAAAATGTCCTGCTTGAAGGTGTCGAGTTATTTAATGACTTTTTAGTATTGAGTGAACGTGAACAAGGGCAAGCTCGATTTGTAGTTGTTAATAGGCAAGGAAATTGTATGGCACTTGAGTTTGCCGATCCTTGTTACTATGCCGCTATAGCAATGAACCCAGAGCCAGACACTTGCACTGCACGTATTTATTACTCAAGCTTAACAACACCAGGTTCTTTATATGACGTTGATTTAGCAACAGGCGAAAAAACACTACTTAAACAGCAAAAAGTACAGGGTAGTTTTAATGGCGATGACTATCAGTCGGAGCGATTAATGGTAACTGCTCGCGACGGAATCAAAGTCCCCGCATCTGTTGTTTATCGAAAAGACAGCTTTAAAAAAGATGGCTCAAATCCGTTATTTCAATACGGCTATGGTGCGTATGGCTATACGATTGATCCAAGTTTTTCAAGTTCATCGCTGAGCTTGCTCGATCGTGGTTTTGTTTATGTAATAGCACATGTTCGAGGCTCTGAAATGCTAGGTCGCGAGTGGTACGAACAAGGTAAAAAAGAGCATAAACAAAATAGCTTTAGTGACTTTATTGATGTGACAAAAGCGCTTGTTGCACAAGGCTATTGTGATAGCAGCAAGGTGTTTGCCTCAGGCGGCAGTGCAGGTGGTTTATTAATGGGGACGGTTGTAAACCAAGCACCAGAGTTATATTGCGGTGTTGGCTGTCACGTGCCATTTTTAGACGTATTAACCACGATGCTTGATGAGAGTATTCCGCTCACAACAAATGAATATGATGAATGGGGTAATCCAAATGAGCCTCAGTTTTATGATGTAATTGAAGCTTACTCGCCGTATGACAATATTCGCGCCCAAAACTATCCGAACATACTCGTTACTACCGGTCTTCATGACTCGCAAGTGCAGTATTGGGAGCCTATGAAGTGGGTTGCAAAAATGCGTGAACTTAAAACAGATAGTAATATTTTAGTCTTTAAAACAGATATGGATGCAGGGCACGGTGGTGCATCAGGTCGTTTTAAAAGCTTAGAAGAAAAAGCCCTCGAAATGGCCTTTTTTATTGCTCTGTTAAATTAACTGCAAAATCGGAAAATTGTATTATTCTATATATAAGTTGATATCTGTAAGGCAATTTATGTTTGGAGCACATGGTGAATTCCAGATTTTCTCGCAGCCCCCTCATATGTATTTAAAATTGAAGGGAAGCTTTAATAATGAAGGTATAACATCATTAACTAATAGCGTTATTCAGGAGTTGAGCATTCACCCTAAAGATACGATTAAGTTTGTGGTCGTTAATTTAAAAGAGTTTGAGCTGTTAACTCTGGATAGTCTTGATTCGTTAGAGGCCTATTTTGCGGGTGTAGAAGAACGTGGCTATCAACGAGTTGACTATATAAACATTAATATCATAGCTAAAAACATGTTTGAAAAAGTATGGAAAAATAGCGATGTAGAAGTTAATTTTTATAAAGATACTGAAAGTTATTTATTAGAGCATCCAAATGACAGTTATATAAAACAGAACTGGTAATTAATATGAGTATTATAAACCGCTACTGAATAGGGCTTATAATACTCTCTAAACAGCCTTTATAGCGCCTCGAAAGGTTTAAGCACATATCGTTTTTTAGCCTTACTTTATAATCGCCACTGTCAGTAGGCATCAGTTCACAAATAGCTTGTTTTCTTACCAGCGTTGAGCGATGAATACGAATAAACCCTTCAGGCTCTAGCTGCTGCTCAATATTTTTCATGGTTTCGCGGTGTAATACCGGTGTACTACCTTTGGTAAAATGCAGCTCTACATAATTGCCTGCACCATTTATCCAAATAATATCATTGATATCAATTAATCTTACCTTACCTACATCTTTAACTACTATATGTGATGATGATTTTTCAGTTTGTGCGCTTTGCTGATATTGACGTTCGGCCGCGCTTGCAATCGGGCAAAGGTGAATCAGTTTATCAAAGCATTTATCAATACGTGGTGCAGTTGAATCTAATATTAAAAAATCAACCGCGCCCACTTCAAAAGCAAAACTCGCAAAATGGCCGGACTGGGCAATAATGACTAACTTAAGCTTTTTAGCAAGTTCAGTTAAATGCACTATTTGCATAGGATCAGCCAGATTGGTTAGTTCGTAAAATAATACGTTGTATTGATCTGTATCTATCTGATCTAATCTGTTTGCTTGAAGAAAAGATTGAGATTCAAAGTGCCGGTGATTTTGCACGCGCTTTGTTAAAAATGTTGCAAACTTAGTGTTACTAACAAAAGTTAATGCATGAAAAGAAGCGATCATTATTTTATATCCTCGTTGTATATATTAATAAAGACCGTACCTAATGGAAAAATGTTACGAAAATATAATTTTTATAGAACTATTGTTATTTGTTCACTTATCCCAGCAAATTTGCAGCTTGTACCAATATGAATGCCTTGTAAGTAATGTGTATAGAGTCTCAATACCAACCCCCTTAGTGTTGTCCGCGAGGTAACTATTTAGTTACAAAAACAACATTTCAAGAAAATAATTCAGGGGAATTACATGGTATTAACTAACAACGGTAGTGAGCGATTATTTAAAAAATCGTCGTTAACAGTTGCGCTAAGTAGTGTATTACTTGCGGGATTTTCATTTCAAGGTATTGCAGCCGAAGAGGATGAAATAAAAAAAATAGAACGAGTTCAAGTAACTGGTTCTCGTATTCGTTCAGCTGAGGCTATGTCCTCTGCGCCAATACAAGTTGTAGATAGCGCTGCAATTGATGCATCTGGCTCTCTTAATATTCAAAATCTATTATTAGATAACCCTGCATTCGGTTCACCAGCTATTAGCCGTACTAATTCGAACTTCAACACAGCAAGCGCTGGTGTTGCAACGGTTGATTTACGTGATTTAGGCTCAGAAAGAACATTAGTACTTGTTAATGGTCGCCGTTATGTATCGGGTTTACCTGGCAGCTCAGCGGTAGATTTAAACACTATTCCTAGCCAGTTTATTGAGCGAGTTGAAATTATGACTGGTGGCGCATCATCAGTATATGGTTCAGATGCAGTAGCAGGTGTGGTTAACTTTGTTTTAAAAGATGACTTTGAAGGTATCGAATTTGAAGGCCAATTTGGTGAATCAAAAGAGGGTGATGATCAGTCTCGACAATTTTCTTTTACATCGGGTCTAACCAGCAATGATGGCAAAGGCCATGCAATGTTCCACTTAGGTTATTCCGATCAGGGTGCTGTTTATTCTCGTGATCGTGACCGTTCTGCCGTGGATCAAATTGCGCAAATAGCATTTGAAGATAACAAGACAGGGCAAGCTAATAATATTTTTGAAGCGATAAGTCCATTCTTTTCATCATTTCCACCACAAGGTCGATTTGATGCAGGGGATACTCGTTTTACATTTGATCAAAATAATAATCTACAAGACTCGTTTAGTACCAATGGTAGCGATGGCGTTGCTGCAAATGGCTTTAACCGAAGTGGTGTTCGTACAATCGCGATTCCAACAGAGCGTTACTTATTTGCATCAAATGGTAGTTATGAACTAAATGATAAACACAGCTTTTTCTATGAAGGGACATATGCATCTAGCACAACCCGCTCAGAGCTAGAACCATTCCCATTTGCGTCTGATGATATTTACGCGAATGGTCGTGTTCCTATCGAATTTGAAGTTAACGGAGAGTTGTTGCGTAATGCCTTCGTACCTGATGATATTTATAATGCAGCAACAGATACAGATGGTGATGGTAGCCGAGATATTTTCTTTGCAAAGCGTTTGAGCGACATTGGTAACCGTGGAGCACGTGCAGAGCGAGATACGTTCCGTATTGCATTAGGTTTCCAAGGTGAGATCAATGATAATTGGTTTTACGACACTTATTATGTATATGGTAAAACAAAAGAGTCACAAGTATCAGGCGGTTTAGTTAACGTACAAAGTTTTCGTCAAGGTTTAGAGGCTGTTAACGATCGCTTTGACTTAGATGAAGATGGCATAATTAACGAAGCGATCTGTATTGATGAAACAGCTCGCAGCTTTAGCTGTGCGCCGGTTAATATTTTTGGCTTTAATTCATTATCGCAAGATGCTATTGATTTTGTACGCGCTCCGAGTTCACTTTCAACGTCAGTTGAGCAAGAAATTGTGGGTGGTAACATCTCAGGTGATTTATTTGAGTTACCAGCAGGAACCCTGGGTATTGCTGCCGGTTTTGAATATCGTGAAGAGTTTTCTCGTAGTGAATTTGATGCACTACAACAAGCAGGTCTAAATGCAGGTAATGCAATTCCAGCAACAGAAGGTTCATTTGATGTAACTGAATATTATGTTGAAGCAAATATCCCATTGCTTGATTCTGTCACTATGAATGCAGCAGTACGTTTATCTGATTATTCTACAGTTGGTAATACTGAGAGTTGGAATGTAGGTTTAGATTGGGAGGTGACAGATAGTTTACGTTTACGTGCAACTCGAGCACGCTCGACCCGTGCGCCTAATATTGATGAATTATTTTCTCCACCTTCACAAACCTTTCCTAGCGGCTTAACTGACCCTTGTCGCGGTGTGGGAAGTAGTGGTAATGGCGCTGTGGGTGATGCGTGTCGTGCAGATACAGGTATTGCTAGTAATATTGCAACTAATGGTGAGTTCACATTGGGGCAGTCAGATTTGCAAGGTATTAGTGGCTTTAACCGTGGTAATCCAGATCTTACAGAAGAAGTAGGTAATTCAGTGACGGTAGGTGTGGTATTTACGCCTGAAAACTTGGTTTCTGGTCTTGATATTACGTTGGATTATTTTGATATAGATATAGACGACGCAATAGTTTCTACCCCTCGTCAGTTTATACTTGCACAGTGTTATGGTGGTGGTGATGAAAGTCTTTGTGATTTTATTACTCGTCGCACCGCACCATCAGGTAATAACAGTGCTGGTTCACTAGAGTTTATTGATAGTGGTGTAACAAACAGTGGTGGACTGAGCACTGAAGGTGTTGATTTAACGTTAACTTACGCTACGGATATAGGGCCCGGTGCATTCAAAACCCGCCTCGCATATACCTATTTAATTGATGGTTACAGTATCCCATTACCGGGTGAAGCTAAAGATGTATTTGCGGGTGAAATTGGTGCGTCTGAGCATAAAGCAAACTGGAACTTTGGCTATAAAATTAATGACTTTGATTTTAACTGGAGTATGACATTTACTGGAAGTGCAGATTTTGATGATCAATTTTTAAATGGCTTTGATAATATCCCAGCAGGCTCAGTTGGTGTTGGCTCTGTAACATACCATGATATACAAGCAAGCTATCATATTAGTGATTCAATGGAGTTATATGTCGGGGCTAATAACTTATTTGATAAAGAGCCACCGAGAATAATATCAGGAGTGAGCGGTTCTGATACGGGTACTGAAACTGATGCGGGTACGTATGATCCAATCGGTCAAACTATATACATTGGTTTTAGAAGTAAGTTTTAATCAATAATAGCAGTATTAGCTTCTAGTATTGTCCATTTAAACCAAAAACAACGCCACTGATCACTGGGGTATTGTTTAGTATTTCGAGATGACTAATATAGTCGACGAATCGTTTACGATTTATCCCTAATTAAGCCCTCTATGAGGGCTTTTATCTTTTTTAGATTAAAATTAATCTAAGTACGCTTTTAACATCCAAACCAGTTTTTCTTGCTCTGAGATGTAATCACTCATTAGTGAGGCTGTGCCTTCATCGTCTGCATCACCTGCTTGGTTTAAAATATCGCGCTGCATGTGAATTAACGTACTGTAACCAGCGAGTAGGTTCTCTACGGCTGTAACACCATCACTAATACCTTTAGCTTCTTTAATTTTACTTACTTCGAGGTAATCAGAAAATGCATGTAATGGAGCGCCATCTAACGTCAAAATACGTTCGGCAACTTCATCTACTTTTAAAAGTAATAAGTTATAAATTTCTTCAAATTTAACGTGTAGCTCAAAAAAGTTACGGCCTTTAATATTCCAGTGAAAACCACGCGCATTCATGTATTGAATTTGGTAGCTGCTTAATAGCGTATTGAGTGATTTTACGATGTCATCACTTTTTGCACTGTTTAGACCTATTGCGTTTACCTGTGACATAACTTGCTCCTTGAATAACCGTTGATTTGTGAACTTGTGATAAGTATTACTAATTTCGATGAATTAGTAAAATCGTTTAAATTTATCTGGTTAATCGTTTTAACCTATCAACTGTTCTTGGTATCTGTATTCACTTTAGACTATTAATAGAAGTGGGACTGATTAATAAAAATACTACCCCTCAAAAATAAATAAAACTTAAAAGTATATAAATCATGATCTGAAACAAACTTTATTCAAGGTAATAACTTAGCTATTTTTTTATTGATGTAGGTCAAAAATCATCCATCCTAACGGCGCATAATAATGTTGTCGAAATAATTAGGAGAGATAACATGCATGCAAAAACAGCGAAACAAAATAAAGCAGAGTTGATCGTGGTAGGAATTGCAGTCATCGCATTTGTGCTTGGGCTAGTAGCGCACTTAGCAGGTGCAAGCTTTGCTAATTCAGACTTTTTTGGTTACATAGCAGCGCCCATTCCGCTGATACTGGCAGTGGTATTTTTAATTAGTTATAAAATAGCAGCCAATGCTGAGGATTAATCTTTCTCGCTTAAGCATTTTAAAATGTAGTCGACCACTTCGCGTGAGTAAATCATACTGGTATGGCTTAAATGGAACACTTTATGTTCAGCCATACCTTTGAGCTTAGTTTCATCAAGTAATACAGTGCCATCTGATTTACTGCCTTTAACTATAAGGGGCATTAAACCAATGGGTAAGTCACCTGCAATACTAAAAAGCTTCGCTTTAAACGGCCAGTTACCATTTTGTGTAAGCAAAAATTCAACGCTATTTTTTAAAAAAGACTCAAACCCTTTTTGTTTCATTTTTTGTGCAATATGGCTACCTTGATGGGGCGTGCCTAAAGTAACTACTTTTGTAATGTGTTGGCTTGCAACTGAATTAGCTTCTAGGTATGCGCGAGCGACTAATCCGCCCATTGAGTGACATACGAGTGCAGAAGGTTCACCTGCAATAAATTCATCAATTTGAGCAAAAATAGCATCGCGGTTTGGATCAAGCGTATTATAAGTAAGGTTTAATACCTTAACACCAGATTCTTCCAAGCGAGAGCACAGTGGGCGCATAACAAAGCCAGACATATACAAGCCATGTAAAACAATAACGTGTTTAACTTTCATATGCTCCCTAATACCAATTTTATTAAAAACATGATCATTCTAGCGTATTAAATAATCCGCTACCTGCGTTAAAAATTATTTAGATAGAACAACTATGTGTCATAATTTTCGCCTTGTTATCGACTTATTTATTTGTCGCTATAATAGATAACTAATTTAATGCAATTGGTATAAATACCGTAATTACATTAACTGTAGCGGTTTTACTTCAATATTAGTTGTATCGGTGTTTACCCACACTTCACCATCTTGAATGGTAATGGCGAGCTTGATACCACGATCAACCAAAGCAGCAAGTGCTTGTGTGGCTGCATAATCAAGGCTAAAAATACTCAGGTTTTTAAATTCATACAATTTAGGTTGGTGTTTTTGCCACCAAATTGCTTGATTGTTTTCACCATAAGTATATAGCACCACTTTTTTAGATTTATTACAGGCTTTTTTAAGACGTTTTTCATCTGGTAAGCCAAGTTCAATCCATAGTTCTATTTCTTCACTATAGCTTACATGCCAAAGTTCAGGCTCATCATCAGCACTTAATCCTTTAGTAAATTCTAAACCATCACAGCTATTGAGTGCAAAAGCGAGTAAGCGAATCATTAACCGTTGGTCGGTTTCTGACGGATGTTGTGCCAAGGTTAAACTAAAATCTTGGTAAACGTGGCGGTCCATATCGCTAAGCGATAATTGCACCTTCATAATGGTGGATTTAAGAGCCATAACAACTAATCTAAAAAAATTTGCGCCAGTATAGCGCAATTAAATGAATTGCCAGTTAAAATAGCGGTTAATTATACGTTAGGAGTTAAAAATGGCTATCCAGTGGTTCCCTGGGCACATGAATTAACTTCCGTAGTTGTTTGTTGTGGTTATTTTACGTTTATAATATCAATGACTTGGTTTTATTTTGTTCCGCCACCTTCCGTTGTTTGATAGCTAAATCCGAATGTTACAGTACCCCACTCAGTACCCCCGACTATAAAAATACTATATACTCACTTTATTAACTGAATATATAGGTTCTGCGAATTATGCGTTTAACTGATCGCAAGATAAAATCAATTGTAGCCACAGGTAAAGAACAAACCTTTTCAGATGGTAACTGTCTAGTATTACGTGTTAGAGCGAATGGCACTAAATCTTGGCGATTTAAATATACAGTTAATAAAAAAGTCACCAAGCTTTCCTTAGGTGCATACCCTGCTGTGACTCTTGCTGAAGCCCGAAGTGTGGCAGTAAACTACTTGCAGCTTTTAGCTAAAGGCATTGACCCTAAAGAATACGAAAGTACTAAAAAGGTTGAAGCGAGTAGAAAACTAGCTAATACATTTTTAGCCGCCGCAGAGCTTTGGTTTGAACGTAAGCAGCCTAATGTGACGGCTAAGCATGCCGCTAGAGAGTGGCGAACACTTGAGATGTATATTTTCCCGAAAATGAAGGGCATGCCTTTAGAAAGTATTACAGCGATTGATACCATTGAAATACTTAGACCGCTTGAGACTGACGGTAAACACTCCACTATCAATAATATTTGCCAAAGCTTAAATCAGATCATGGATTACTCGGTAAACCATGGCTTTATCAATGCCAATCCACTAGCAAAAATTATAAAAGTATTTACTAAAAATACTGCAGAGCATATGGCAACGATTAGACCTGAAGAACTACCTGATTTTTTAACCGCTCTGAATGGCTCACAAACTATTCAAAACAAAACCAAGCTTTTAATTTTGTGGCAATTGCACACTATGACTCGCTCAAATGAAGCCGCAAGCACTAAGTGGGCAGACATTAATATTGAAGATGCTTTATGGGTTATTCCGGCAGAAAATATGAAGGGCGGAAAAATGCACCGAGTACCCTTAACCCCAAGCACTCTAGCAGTACTAGAACAAATGAAACCACTCAGCGGTCACCATGAATATGTATTCCCGAATGGGCGCAATAAAAAGAGCCATGCAAGCTCCCAAACGGTCAATAATGCTATAAAGAAAAGCTTGGGTTATAAAGATAAGCTGATGGCTCATGGAATGCGCTCCATAGCATCTACAGCCCTTCATGAAAAAGGTTACGATAGCCTGCTAGTTGAAGCCTGCTTAGCTCATGCAGATAAAAATGAAACAAGAGCAGCATATAACCGCTCTGATTATCTTGAAAAACGTAGGTCTATAATGAGCTGGTGGAGTGAGTTCATTTGCGAAGGCATGCATTAAAAATAGCCTGATTGATTCAAGCTATAATACGCCCTTATCATTATCAATAATCAACTTAATTAAATATTGAGTCATGCTCATATTTCTTACTTCGGCGTTTAATCGTAGTTTATTATAGTCACTGGGGTTCAAATTTAATGTTACTTGTTCTTTATTAAATTTACGTCTTTTGGCTTGTCGCCAAGCATTTTGAAATAATTCTTTATGATTATTTTTACTCAAGTATTTATCTAATTTATCTGAATTCCCAGATTCCAAATATTGCTCAAAAGCCTTTGCATGAACTGGTGAACTTTTAGAAAGATACGCGACTGCCCATATCTCAAAATACTCTCTATGTCTGACATCTAACCCATTAAAAAGTGATGAAACTACACTTATTTTGTTGGTACTTGTGTTACTCATTGCTAACTAATTCCATTACCTGTAATGTTACCTGTATCGTTACCTGTATCGTTACAGGTAATGTTTTTCAAAACTGGAGAGTACTATTAAATCTATATTAAGTGAAGAAGTTTTTAATTTGCCCCCTAACTCCTTCTGGATTTTTATGAAGCTGTACTTATGTCCAATATTTGAACTTGAAGGAGAACAGTTGAGGGGTTCTTTAGCAGAACTTAATAAAATGATTGGTGTTAGTTCTAGAGATTTTAAGAACTGCCTCGATGAGTTAGTACAAAAAGATTTAATAAGGCTCGCTCATAATGTCAGTGTAATTAAAAGAGGATGCTCTCCACAAAAAGTAATTTTATTAGGTGAGGTTAAAGAGTTTTTAGTTCAGAGTTATGATGATAAATCACTTGCGGATATCCGAAAAGTTTTAGCTTTTAAAAACTCAAATGACTCAAAGCTTATGATTAAAGAAAAGGCTCTCTTACTTTATTGTTTGCTGATAAAAGACTCGGTAGCAATGAGCGAAGTGTATATAAAGAAGGCATTTGATGTGAAGATTAAGAGTACTAATGAAAAGTTCAGTCAACCTGACTTTGGGTTTCAGAGTGTAAATAATATAGACTTTGATAATAGTAGTCGCATATTCAGAATTGAAAAGAAAAATAGCCATAGGATGGTCATGCAAAGAGGAGATAAAGGATTACTGGTAGTTTTACATTTACAGGAGCCGGATGAAAAATCAGAAGCAAAACTAGAATATGAGCAAATAATTATCGGCATTGAAGGCGTTACAGGAGCGCCATCACTGAATAAACTTTCTACTCTAATAAGAAGTTACTTTGAGTACTATCGAATGTATAAAATGGAGGGGGCAGAGGAATACATTGTAAGGGAAATGGGCAATTTTGGTTTTATTAGTGATAGAGATAATAATCGCGAGTTTATTGGGAGCTTAAGAAAGGATTGTAAAGGCTTTGACGCTAAAACTAGAGACCGAATAAGTGATGAGGCTGGATTAAAGCTAATTATAAAGGAAAAATACTCTGTCGCAGAAAACACTCAATTTCGAAATTATATTCTTGCTCTTAAAAAAAGTTGTTATTCAGATGCTTACTTGAAAAAAATAGCCAAGAGTGTAGTGAAATTGATTTTCAAAAGAGAGCACTACGAGAGTGGCGATTACTTTTTCCGTGCTGTTTGTGACTTTTATGTATTGCTTTTAAAGCGCTTAGAAGAAAGATTATCAGACGATTTTTATAAAGAAGGGTTAAAAACTATCCATGTTAACGATGATAGACCAGTCTGTTTTAATGTTTGTGTCTATGCAGATGTAGGGAACATTAAGTTAACTCGCTCCCTGTTGTTTCAAAATAAAGTGTTTAAGGTTTAGTTAATTTGCCTCCTCGTATTGGACTAACTTCAGAGTGAATAAAAAGTAGATTAAAAGGTAGCTTCCTGCTCTTTTTTTGATTGACTAAAGGTATGCCTTTATTTTAGAAAACCATTATTTCGTATAGTTAATATACATCTAGCATTATGTATTTAAAGCACTTAATTATTTGATGTGTTTTTTTACTTTAATTCTCCTTTGTATGAAATATACAAACTTATGGAGAAAAGTAATGAGCTATAGAAAAGTTGAAAGAAATGCATTTGATGAACGTTTTCATGTATTAACCACATATAAGCAAATTATTGAAGCAGAGCTTAAGAGTGCATTCGATAGCAATAAAAGAGTGTCTATAATTCGTTTTGATTTACATATACCTAAGCTGTGCAGGGGACAAGACAATCCACTTACTCAAAGTACCGGATTGATGAAGAAGTTTTTTGGTTCTTTAGTTTCAAAATTAAAGGTTAGTTTCCTTATTGATGATGTTTATCGAACGCAATGCTTACGTTACGCTTGGGTAAAAGAGTTTGGTGAAAATAGTGAGGTTGAACACTATCATATTTGTTTGTTTATGGACCAAGATAAGTTTGGTTTTATAGGAGGTAGTGAATACACATCGAGGCTTAGGGAAAATAAAAAAGTAAAGAAAAAGTCATTAAAAACCTGCATATTCGAAGCTTGGGCTAGCGTTTTTGGCTTAAGTGCTAACTTAATCTTAAGTAGCGTTCATTTTACTAAAAAACCTGTACATTGGATTAGTTTTCGTGATTATGAGGAGGGAAATGAGGTATATAAAATTGCTGTTAAACGCTTAATGTATTTGGCTAAACCAGAAACAAAGTGCTGGAGAGGGGACGGTCTAAAATCAATCGGAACTGGTTGCATGACGATAAAAAACTCTATTAGACCTAGAGCTTTTAGTATTAAGGACTAGGAAAGTAGCTATGCACGGCTAAGAAATTACTGATAGTGATTTAACCACTCAAGATTTTGAAGTCGATAAGTGGTTAAATCAAATCTGAGTTAGTACGCTTTAGTCGTCTTCTTCACAATCACACTCATGTTTTTTAACTAAGCAGTCTTCACAGCCAGGACACTCACAATTACTTCCCATTTGTTCGCAGTTATCACAAATTTTATCTAATGGATCCATGTTCTTACCTTTTAATTAATACGATATGTCTGACACAGTGAATACTAGAGTGAGATTAAAAACAAGTATGTAATCAATTAAATAGAAAAATTTATCTAAATAGGGGGCAGTACTGCCTCCTTATTTTAATCGTCATTAATAACGTCACGTAAAATAATTAAAATTGCAATTACATGAGTGACTAATTGTGCAGTTTTATTACGTCTAAGCATTCAACCTCCTGTTTTAGTTGAGCTAATAAATTAAGTTCAGCAAAAGAGGCGTATGAGTTACCAATTATTAAATGATCCAATACCTCTACATCTATTAACGACAGAGCTTTAATCAGCTTACCTGTTATGAGCTTATCCGCTGTAGACACCTCCACGCTCCCAGAAGGATGATTGTGCGCTAGTATGACACTAGCTGCATTAACCCTTAATACGTCCTTTACAACCTCTCTGGGATACACTGAGGCTGAATTAATTGTGCCAAAAAAAAGCTCTTTGTATTCAATAATTTCATTGTTATTGCTCAAGTAAATTATTGAGAATACTTCTCTCTCATAGCTACCTAATTTCAGCTTTAAAAAATCTACAGTTGAACTTGGGGAGCTAATTCTGCCTTCCCTTTTTAATCGTCGAAATAATATTCTTGATGCCAAATCAACAATTTCATCGTCAGTCAAAATTGTATTATTTGTGCTTGGTAGTTGCTGGCTTTTTAACATGTGGACCTCTTATGAATTGTTTGCTCATAAAGGTGATATAGATTTCAAAATATTTGGAATAGTGGGTGGGAACTTAAGGAAGCCCAGAAGTATTTTTTTACACAACTCCCTCATTAGATGACAAAAATTAGGAGTCATCAAATGCGTTTAATTAAATTAAAAGAAGTTATACAAAAAACATCACTTGGCCACTCAAGTATTTATAAATTTATTTCTGAAGGCACATTCCCAAAGCAAGTATCGCTAGGTGCTAAGTCGGTGGCATGGGTTGAGTCAGAAGTGGATGACTGGATAATGGAAAGAATAGGGGATAGGAATATTTAGTGGCTGATTCGCTTTATGGCTTTAAGGGTGGGGGGAGGCACTGAAATCTGCTATGGCATATATTCTAGCTTATGGCATGCTACTCACCTTTAAACATAGGGACGTGTGAAATGAACTCTTTTTATAGTGGCTTAGAAAAACAGCTTTCAGGCATGGATGGCGGGAACATCAATGCGCCTTTATGGCTTTCAGGTCTAGAATGGGGTAGCGCTGATGAAAAAGTTACCTTAGGGATAACCCGACCAACCCACAACGTAGCAGGCTATTGCGTTCCTTATCTTTCCGATGAGTGGAAAACTGAAAACCTAAATTTTTACAAGTGGCAATTCGACCAAAAAATAGCAAAAATTCTTTGTAGGGCCTTTGAATATGAAGGTGAGTATAAGGAGTACATGAAAAAGCACTACTGTAATTTTGATTCAAATGAGTTTAAGTTAAATCTGTTCCCACTTCCTTGCAAGAATATGAATACTTGGACTGAGGAACATGTCGAACTCACTAAAACTAAGATTAAATACCACTATCAAACATACTGTTCAATTACTCGGTTTAAATTGTTTAATGCCTTAGTAAAACAGTTCCAACCAAAGGTCATAGTTTGCTTTGGGCCAAAGTATACCGAAGAATATAAAATGGCATTTTGGGGCGATACTTATAATGAAAACGAATGCGCGGAAGAACGAGTATCTCTAGGGAGCAAAAACGAGTTAAGAATATTTAAAGCTAACGGATTGCCAGTATTAGTGCTTGCGCCTTTTCTAGGGAGAAACTTAGTTGCTAATGTTGAGCTAGATAAATTGGGAAAAATAATAAAAGTTTATCTTTGAAAGTACTTAACTATTTGATCTTTGGACGTCAAATCATTAAGTGTCAATGGTGGATGAATTCTATAAATCCTAAGTCATGGAAGGGATTTTAGTAAAGATGATTTAATTAAATCATCTTTACTATACTAATTATTTTGTATGGATAAATTACATTTTTATATCGCGTAATATTGCCTTAATGTTTTTTATTAAGGCTTTTTCTTTAATATTACTTGTATGGTCAGCTTTTAAAAGCTGGTGGGCTATGCTGTGGCATGTTGGGCACAATGTAACTAAGCTATCGATAGATACTTTGCTTTCCTTAACCATACTGATAGGGTTGAGGTGGTGGCATTCGACCACTTTATCTTGGTAGTGAAAGTTACAAGCTTTGCAAGAATATTTATCGTATTTTTTTCTTTCGTTTGCTATCGCTTTATTTCTGGATCTCGCTAAAACTTTACGCTCTCTGAGAACCCCTTCAATTATTATTTGATCTGGCTTTTCAATATCTTCAAGCTCTATATCATCAAATATTGAAGGCTCTTCTGATATGATTGTATTTAAAAAGCTCTTAATTTTATTAGGTTTGTTTTGTTTCCAAATATCGGCTAAGTTTATTCGCGATATGTTAAGAACATTTAAAGACCCTTCATCTGCAATTAACATATTTACTTCATTACTATCTGTGTAGTTCCAGAAATCAGTCAAATTGAGCCTTTTATCCCCTCTTGTCTCAGCTTTATATAGAGAAGCTAATGATTTTACTGATTTATCTAATGTATGAAAGTAAACATCTTTTGTTACCTTTTGAGCCTTACCTCTTTCTTGATCATCGTAGTTATGAAACCCAACTCTATGAAAGTATTCACTGATGATTTTCGTTGCATCAGTAATTTTTTTGTTCTTCATTGTTTGAGTTGTTGCTAGGAGAGAGAAGTCAACACCTTTACTTTCTATAAAGTAAATAGACTCTTTTTCTTTAATTGATAAGTTTGCGGGTTTAATTCTATTTGCTTGTGTCATGTGAGTCCCTGCTTGATTTTTTATTTATCTTATCTGATGAATGAAGTGACTTCCATGCTAAAAGCATTAGCAATCAATATTTTAAACTTAACGATTACTTTATTTGCATTAATAACTATAGTTTCTCAGTAAAATATTTAGGGCTGGCTATTAGTAAAAAGGTTGCAGAGTGTAATTGCCTGTGAGTTTAAATAAAAACTATCGTGATCTTATTTAATATTGTCCTGGATTTAGGTTTGGGGTTGAGTTAAACTATCAGCAATTAAAGTTTCGGAGTGTTTATTTGTGCGGCATATTGAGCTGTTTGCAGGCTGTGGCGGCCTTTCATTAGGTTTAGAAAGTGTGGGTTTTGAGTTTGTCTTAGGCAATGAATTATCACCTATGGCAGCTGAGACGTTTGCTTATAATTTTTTTAATGAAAACTTAAGTGATCTTGCTAAAACCCAAGCAAAGCCGAAACAAGTGAAGTGGATTAATAGTCGCAACGATGATTTGAATGCAAGATTACGAGAAAACCCTTTTGAGTTTCCTACTATTGATGAGAGTGGTTACAGCGATTTACCTGCTGATATTCGTGAATACGAAGGCAAGTTATTGGTTGGTAGTGTCAGGGAGTTAAACACCCTTTTATCACAACGACCGGATCTTGCTGATGCGTTACATAATAGCTTTGGGAGAGGCGAGCTAACTCTTGTTTCTGGTGGCCCACCTTGTCAGAGCTTTAGTATGGCAGGTGCACGTAAAAAAGACTGTGAAAAAAATACCTTACCTTTGGAATTTGTTTCTTTTGTACAAAGTACTCGGCCGCGTTTTGCGTTGCTTGAGAACGTAACAGGTATTTTAAGAGCATTCCAAGACGATGACGGTAATAAGTTTCACGCATGGTATGAAGTCGCTAAAGCTTTCGCTTCTATTGGGTATGTACCGCTTTGCCTTCACGTTAACGCTCGTTATGTAGGTATTGCGCAAAATAGACCTCGTTTCATTCTTATAGCTATTCGACAAGATGTTCATGCTGATATTATAGAAGCGCAGCATCTGAATGCTCAAAGCCATAGTTTGCTCGCTTCATCCTTGCCGTTTTTTAATATGGTGCAAGAAAAAGGAGCTGAATTAGAATTTGGTCATTTAGATTACTTTGATGTTGATAAACAACCAAAGGTATTCGAAGAAAGCTTTTTAGCCGAACTTATCAATGGGACTCAGATTTCTGTTAGTGAGGCAATTGATGATCTTCGAGGTGAGGGTATAGAAGCATCTAACTTTGTTACTCAACTTAACAGTACCTTTGAATTACCATATAGAGGCGCTATCCCTAATCATGATAAGCGTGCCAATGGGGAACTTGTGCAAAGGCGCTTTAGGCTTTATCAGGTGTTACAACAAGTTGGAAGTAAAGCTGTAAGCAAAGAGGTATTCGCTATTTTAAAAAGTGAATCTACAACCCTTAGTAGTGATGCATGGGCTGCACTTTCGAAGTATGAGTATTTAAATTTAGATGGTGAATTAGAGCTTATCAGCAGTCTTCAAAACTTTATTAATTACCTAAGGCTTCATCCGACTAAAAAACAAACACAGAAAGCGTTGGCTCCAAATTTACCTGCACCAGCAGCTTTATCTATTCCTGATGATGCATGTCATTATCATGCAGATGAACTTCGAACTCTTACTGTGAGAGAAATGGCACGTATACAGTCTTTTCCTGATAACTTCGAGTTTCGTTCTAAAGTAACTACTGGCGGTAAAATGAGGCGTTATGAAGTGCCTCAATATACTCAAGTTGGTAATGCTGTTCCACCGCTTTTAGCTAGGAAACTAGGTTTGATAATTGCAAAGTTATTGTAATTTAATTTAGTCTTTCCAGAACATTCTTAATCTAACGGTCCCAGCAGTACTATTAAAGCACGCAAAGCTACTTGTTTTTTACATGTTGTTCAAAGTTATATGAATATTATTCCAATGATAATATTATAGACAATGTAGTTTCTATAAATATAAAAGTCACATAGGCTTAGTTTATGAGTCGTTTTTAAATAAAAATTTATTATAAGGAAATTTACTTTGAGTATTAAAGCCAGTCAAAAGGAAGTAAGTGATTTGTCAACGGGGCCAAGTGATGAGGATTTAGTAAGTGAAATAAAAAACGGTAAATCACAAACTGCTAAATTAGAGACTGATGATAAAGTCTTGGCAAGGGTAACCGATGGTATATATCGAGTGCCTGGTTCAGCAATTCGTGAACTAATTTCGAATTCTTATGATGCTGATGCAGAGAATGTAGTTATCAGCACAGATGTCCCCCGATTCAATTCAATGACAATTCGGGATGATGGTAATGGAATGTCTGTTGATACTCTTGTTAACATGATTCGTCATATTGGTGGAAGTGCAAAGAGAACATCAAAGGGTAAGGGTCTTGAGGTTACAGATGCTAAAGATACCTCTTTAAGCCCGAAGAAGAAAAGAAAGTTAATTGGCAAAATCGGTATTGGTATCTTCAGCGTTGCTCAGTTAACGCGCGACTTTGAGATTATCACGAAACAAAAAGGTGATGAGTATTATTCTAGAGCTAAAGTTACTTTATTTAATTATTCAGATGAAAATATTACCGAAGAGGCTGAGAGGGGACAAAGCTTCCAAACAGGTAATGTTGAGATTTGGACTGAACCAACAGAAAATATAAATGCACACGGCACGGACATAATATTAAAAAATATAAAAAAAAGTGCAAAAGAGCAATTGCAAAGTGTCGAGGTTTGGGGTCTGAAAGAAAATGAAACAGATAAAACCGATGACGATGAAGATGATATCCAAGACTCTTCAAATGCAATTTTACCCAGCTTTCATGTTGGCTCTATAAACAGTGATGAAGACGGAACGGATGTTTATGATGTGCCTGAAAGGCAGCACCCTAACTTACCTTGGGATATAAATACGGATCCAAAAGAAAAATTTTCACTTTTATATAATGCCATTTTAGAAAAAACAAAAAATGCTGTTAGCCCTAAATTAAGCCATGTTCTAGATAATTATTTAGACATGATTTGGAGTCTGGGCCTTTCTATCCCATTACCTTACATTGAAAAGCACCCGTTTAGTCTAACTTCTAATGATGTATCGGATATTTTCGCTTTAAGTAACAAAAAGAAAGGTCAAGTAACAGACATTTCAGATCTATTAAAAGATGGAAAGGGTTTAGGGGAAAAACTTGGTTTTATATCCCAGAATGAAAAAAGTGACTTTAATGTCACTATCGATGATATTCAGCTTTTTAGACCAATAAAATTCACAGATTTACCTGAATCAAAAGCAGTGGTTAAAAAACCTATTTTATTTGTTGGGAAATATGAAACAGAATTTTCTGAAATGGATATTAAGGACTCTGCGGGTGGGTTATCTTTTGAAGCTTATATCTTGTGGAGCCCTAAAGTTAGTCCAAAAGACCATAATGGTTCGTTGATTAGAATTAATAATGCTTCAGGTATTATGTTCGATGATAGCTTTATGAAATATCAGGTTGCTGAACAGACTATTAAAGGACAGTTAATAGCTGAAATTTTTGTCCATAAGGGCTTAGATTCAGCTTTAAATATAGATAGAGAGTCATTTAATGTAGCCCACCCACATTATCAACTTGTCATGAAGTGGTTACATAGTGCGATTAGGCAGGTTATCAATAAATATAAAAAGATAAAAAAAGATAAAAAAATTGAAATCGTTGGAAATAACGCCAATGACTTTTCAAGGAGGCTGAATTCAATTGTTGAAAAACGCTATATTGCAAATAAAAGAGATCCACGCGAGCGATCTAATTTAGTTGTTTCAAACCCTGCAATAGAGAGCGATGGAAGCAAAGAGGTTCAACCTATTAGTTTTAATGAGGATTTAAAAAATACTAATGATAATTTTCTTATTTCAAATAATAAGTTGTCTGAGGTTTTCGAAAGTATAAAAACGAATAAACCTAAGCAGCTACAGCTTATGAGCAAATCTGAAGCTTTGTTACAGATATTAGATTCATACGGAATACTTGATAATTTAACACTTGAAATACAGGAAAGCCTAGTAATTGATCTAATTGAAATAATGAAGATGGAGGGATGAAAATGGATTTATTTAATTCAGATGAGGTCTTAATTGGAGAGGATACGTTCGGAAAAGTATCTAGCCCTCAATCTAATGCTTTTAAACCTTGGCATAAACCAAGAAAACAATACATTAGAGATAAGCAATGGCTTTTTCAATTTAAGAGACTTCTTGGCTCCAGAGCTTATAGAAGCATTGATACAGTTAATTACTTTGGACTGCCGGGCGGGGACTTGCTAGATGTAAATTTTATATTTGATGGCGTTGAAACTAGCAAGGACGCAAAAGGTAAAACATTTGGATTTCATGGCTTTATTAATAATGAAAGTGATCATAATAAAGCGCAGATAGAGCTCTCTAAACTTCTTGATAAAAAACATATAGATCAACGCTCTAAAATAGATCAGTTTCAATTCGAAGATTTGCAAAAGACAAACTCAGAAGCATGGTCACGAGTTAAAAACTTTGGGACTTATCACTTTATAAATTTAGATTTCTGTAACAATGTAATGTCTCCAGAAACATTGGTATCAATCTTTTATTTACTCAAACATCAGATCCATAGAGTAGCGGATATGCCATGGTTATTGTGTATTACAACGCGTTTAAACCGTGATAGCGCAAAAGAGGGTATCATAGAGAGATTTAATAAAATACTGTATCAATATTTAGGTACTGACTTGCTCAAGAGTAAAATTCAGGAGTGCTTTTCTGAAGTGGAAATATATATTGCAGAAGAAAAGGACTTAACATCATTAGAAAGCAAAGAGCTAATGAATCAGGTACTACAAATTGGTTTAGTTATGTGGATTCTAATCGAAGCATTACAAGAAGGGTGTGAGGTTACTTTAAAAAGTAGCTTCAAGTATTCAGTTAACCTCTTTGATAGAGAATCAGATATGCACTCTTACGTATTCTCAATAGAAAAGAAAACTAAAGAAGCTGACTTATTGGGACTTGTTCAATCTGAAAGTGGGAAAAATAAAGAAGTAGATTTTGAGTCTTGTGCATTACAAGTTCTCGATAAGCTTTCTTCTAGCTTAGATATAGATACTCACCTAGAGAATAATCAGGATGACTTAGAACACTATGCAGATGAGATGATCCGGCTTTTGAATAAATGTAGTTATGATACGGAAAATTACAAAGATATAATGGCCACAGAATATGGATACGAATTTAACTCATAAACTATACAATTAAAAACTATTTGGGGAAGGCCTGCAGTGCCTTCCTCAAATAAAAACAATACTTCCCAAATGTTTATTCTTAAGTACTAACTTTAAAGCAGTATAAACTTCACACTCAAAGATCACTCCATGGTCGTCCATGTAAATCTCAGGCCCTTCGCTAGTTCCTTCATTAGTAGCCCTAACTATTACATATCTAGGTGTATCTTCCTCTCTTTGCTCTATGTCAGCATAATCAACCCATAGTACATAATACTGCTCGCCTACTTTAAAATAGAAGCTAGGGCAAAGATCATTGTGCCAACTCTTATCTATTAGATAAGGGTGATTTTTTAAGTCAAAGCCTAGGTCAAAGTCTTGACCAAATTCTTGTTTATATAACTCCATTTTTTACTCCTAAAAATAAATACTAAAGCAGGTGCAAACGCACCTGCTTCTATGCCGGTTAGTTAAAGTGGAAAGCCTAAATCTTTTTCTGTGAGGTAGTAGCAGTTATCTTCTTTGTTAAGGCCTAGAGAGCTTGCATATGCGGGAGTACCCTCAATAAAGTATATTTTAAGATGAGGAGTAGGGTTTTGGATATTCTCTATTTTAACGTTACCTTGAATCAGTTGTTTGCTTGGTATATTCAAGATTTTTGATACACCTCTTACTATAGTTACGTTGTGCCCAAGTTCTTTAATAAACTTGTCGTTGTAAATTTCTAGCTCAGCCCTAACTATGCCTTTCTTTTTCCAGTCCCTTAAAGGGCCTGACCATATATTTGCTAATAGTTTAGATTCTCTGTTAAATTTGCTGGCTTTCCAGATTCTTACTTTATGCGAACCATCTGCATAATGAATAACTATTTCAGCTTTCTGTACTTTGACTAACCCAGATTTAAATTCATCAGCATCTAATCCACGATAGCCACCGTCGATTTGCTCAGTAAATGTCAGCTCGGGCTTTAACTCAGCAGTACTTTCTTTTGAGTTTTCTACTAAATCAAGAAGACGATTAATAGCTCTGTCAGCTGTGTCATTAAATCCCGCAGCATGTTTTTCTAATCTTTCATAAGTACACTTAGAGATCGAGAAACTAACTAAATTACTATTCATATATAAATACCTGTAAATTAAATCATATTTGATGTTTTTTATGATATTGATGCGAGAGTCCTTAGTCAATCATTGTTTTTATCAAATATGATTTAAAATATGGTTTTATTATAAACTTATGCAATAGAGGTAGTAAATGCTGTAAACTTAAAGCTATTAGTTGAGGTGATAAATCGAAATTATTCACCCAGTACCCCACACAGTACCCCATGGTGTTATGGGTTGAAATAAAAGGTTTATAAATCAAATGAGTAGAGTAGGAATACAGTGGTTCCCTGGGCATATGAATAAAGCCCGTAATGAAATTAAAGAAATAATGCCACAAATGGATGTGATCATTGAAGTGCTAGATGCGCGCATTCCCTACAGTAGCGAAAACCCGATGGTGGCAACCTTGCGTGAAGGTAAGCCAGTTATCAAAATAATGAACAAAGCTGATTTAGCTGATCCTAAAATGACGCAAATTTGGAAGGATTATTTTGAACAAGAAAATGGCGTTAAAGCGATTTCTTTTGGTCACGATAAAGCAGCTGAAGTGCATCGTATTAATGAGCTTTGTAAAAAGTTAGTGCCGCATAAAGTAGGCGCCGATAAGCAAATAAAAGCCATGATAATGGGTATTCCTAACGTGGGTAAATCTACGTTAATTAATGTACTGGCTGGACGTATAGTTGCAAAAACAGGTAATGAACCTGCTGTAACGAAAGCACAACAACGCATTAAGCTTGAAGACGGTATTATGCTTTACGATACGCCAGGTATGCTTTGGCCAAAAGTAGAAAACGAAAACTCAGGTTATCGCTTAGGCGCTACAGGTGCCATTCGTGATACCGCACTTGAGTATGAAGAAGTAGCAAGTTATACCGCTGAATATTTATTACGTACTTATCCTGAGCTTTTAAAAGCGCGCTATAAAATCGCTGAACTTCCTGAAAGTGACTGGGAGTTTGTTGAAATGGCAGGCAAAAAGCGTGGTTGTATTCGTGGTGGTAACCAAATAGACACGTATAAAATGTCTGAAATACTAATCAACGAATTGCGCGATGGTATTATTGGCCGTATTACGATGGAAACTCCGCAAATGCGTGAGGAAGAAGAAGTAATGGTTGCTGGTTTACGCGCAGCTGCAGAAGCTAAAAAACAAGCTAAAGAAGAAGAAAAGCTTCAGCGTCGAGCGCGAGCACGTAAAAACCGTCGTTAATTGATTTAGTTTAATTTAACCAACTAAATTACAGACATAAAAAAAGCCCGTAAGGGCTTTTTTAGTTTCATATCTACCGTCACCGATATGAGCAATGTAGCAAGTAAAATAGTAGGGCGGTTACTCGTCATCAACATCAAGGGGCGTTGCGGTTCATAACAAGTAACCATAGCTGTTAACGTGCGCCACACGTTGTTTCAGGGTCGAGAAACAAATCAATTCATTCCGTTACAAGCCAGTATGTTTGCCGTCTTGTTGATAGTGATTATCAGTTAGATTCAAGTGTCTGTCAACACCCAAATGCAAATAATTCTTATTATCTTGTTGTGCAACTTGTAAGCTGATGTAAAGCATGAAAAAATTGCGACTATTTAATTTTTCTTCATCTTGGGTGATATATGCGGTGATTAAATCGCTCTTAGTTTAAACAAGTATTAGTTTTTAAAGATTAGTAATTTCTGAGTATATATTAAAGTTTTAGCTGTTTAAGCTATGGTAGTGTGTTGTTCCAAAATAACGAAATAACTTTATGTACCTAAAGTTAGGGCGAGAAAAAAATAGTGTTTTCATTATGTTACATGCGATTCTCAACTTGAAATACAAAATAGACCTTGCGCATAAAAAAAATATATTGAATTGATTGCATTTTAAGCGGCTTGCATGGTGATGTTCGCTTTAAGTAATGTTATACTCCTGCCGAATAATTTATCGACTTTATTAAGAGTAAAATTAATGGCAGATTTATCGAAGTACAGAAACATTGGTATTTTCGCGCACGTTGATGCGGGTAAAACCACGACTACTGAGCGTATCCTAAAGCTTACTGGTCAAATCCATAAAACAGGTGAGGTTCATGATGGTGAATCTACTACTGACTTCATGGAACAAGAAGCTGAGCGCGGTATTACTATTCAGTCTGCGGCTGTAAGCTGTTTCTGGAAAGATCACCGTTTTAACGTTATCGATACTCCTGGGCACGTTGACTTCACAGTAGAAGTTTACCGTTCACTTAAAGTATTAGATGGCGGTGTTGGTGTGTTCTGTGGTTCTGGTGGTGTTGAACCACAATCAGAAACTAACTGGCGTTATGCTAATGATTCAGAAGTTGCACGTATTATCTTCGTAAATAAATTAGACCGTATGGGTGCTGATTTTTACCGTGTAACTGAGCAAGTACGTAAAGTACTTGGTGCTGTACCACTAATCATGACTTTACCAATTGGTATTGAAGATGAATTTGTTGGTGTTGTAGATGTTTTAACTAAAAAAGCATACGTTTGGGATGACACTGGTCTTCCTGAAAACTACGAAATTACAGACGTTCCTGCAGACATGGTAGAAAAAACTGACGAGTATTATGAAATGCTTGTTGAAACTGCCCTTGAGCAAGACGATGAACTACTTGAAGCTTACATGGAAGGTGAAGCACCTTCTGTAGAAGACATCAAGCGTTGTATCCGTAAAGGTACACGTGAGCTTGCTTTCTTCCCTACATACTGTGGTTCTGCGTTTAAGAACAAAGGTATGCAGCTTATTCTTGATGCTGTTGTTGATTACCTACCATCTCCTACAGAAGTTGATCCTCAACCTCTTATGGATGAAGAAGGTAACGAAAATGGCGAATTTGCAATCGTTTCTGCAGATGAACCTTTCAAAGCGTTAGCATTCAAAATAATGGATGACCGTTTTGGTGCATTAACATTCGTACGTATTTACTCAGGTAAACTAAATAAGGGTGACACTATCCTTAACTCGTTTACTGGTAAAACTGAGCGTGTTGGCCGTATGGTTGAGATGCAAGCAGATGACCGTAACGAATTAACTAGCGCACAAGCTGGTGACATCATTGCTATCGTAGGCATGAAAAACGTGCAAACTGGTCACACTTTATGTGATCCTAAGCACCCAGTAACACTTGAGCCAATGGTATTCCCAACTCCAGTAATCTCGATTGCTGTACAGCCTAAAGATAAAGGCGGTAATGAGAAAATGGGTGTTGCTATCGGTAAAATGGTTGCAGAAGATCCATCTTTCCAAGTTGAGACTGATGAAGATTCAGGCGAGACTATTCTTAAAGGCATGGGTGAGCTTCACTTAGATATCAAAGTAGATATCCTTAAGCGTACTTACGGCGTAGACCTTATTGTTGGTCAACCACAAGTTGCTTACCGTGAAACTATCACTCGTGAAATCGAAGATAGCTACACGCATAAGAAACAATCTGGTGGTTCTGGTCAGTTTGGTAAAATCGACTACCGCATCAAGCCAGGTGAAGTTGCTTCAGGCTTTACGTTTAAATCATCAGTTGTTGGTGGTAACGTACCTAAAGAATTCTGGCCTGCAGTTGAGAAAGGCTTTAAGTCAATGATGGGCGAAGGTGTTCTAGCTGGCTTCCCAGTACTTGACGTTGAAGTTGAACTTTTCGACGGTGGCTTCCATGCCGTGGATTCATCTGCAATCGCGTTCGAAATCGCTGCTAAAGGCGCTTTCCGTCAATCGATCCCTAAAGCGGGCGCACAACTTCTTGAGCCAATCATGAAAGTTGACGTGTTCACTCCAGAAGATCACGTTGGTGATGTTATCGGTGACCTTAACCGTCGTCGTGGCATGATGAAAGACCAAGAAGCTGGTTTAACAGGCATCCGTATTAAAGCAGATGTACCGTTATCAGAAATGTTCGGTTACATCGGTACACTACGTACAATGACATCGGGTCGTGGTCAGTTCTCTATGGAGTTCTCACACTACGCTGCATGTCCAGCTAACGTAGCTGAAACTGTAATAGCTGCAGAAAAAGAGAAAAAAGCTGCTAAGTAATTAGCTCTTTAACTCTTTAAAAAAACCCGCACATGTTGCGGGTTTTTTATTGCCTATAATTTTTGGATAAGAATATGCCAAGGAGGAGTAGCTCTATATTTTTAATAAAAGCATGTTCATTTATGTGGTCTGCTATTTTTTATTAGGTTAATTTTTGATGGGAGATCTTAAATAATACCAACCTGCATAAATCTTTGATCAATTTAACGAATTAAATTGCACTATAACGTCGTTAAAAATTTTCTATTTAGAACACTAGATACAAAAATTTTGCCTAGTTCTAGCGTGATTTTCTTAACGTTAAATAGGCCCCATATATAAACAGATTGGTATAACCTGAACTCTGGATAATAAATCTATCTCAAGCAGCTATTTTCAGCGCTTACTGCGTTGAATTTACTTGTAATAGGCCAGCGATTGACGCGTAAATTCGCCTTGTTTTCACTGAAAATCTTTGGCTAGAGAAAATAAATTTAAATATCACTATAATTCAAAACGTTGGTAAATCTCTTAACCAGAGCTCAGGTTAACTATTTTAATACGGAAAAATATTTATTAGACAATAAAAAAGGAGCAACTTATTGCTCCTTTTTTGGTTTTTAACGGCTCTTTTATTTAGCGCTAATTAAACTTTTTTATCGCTTTAGCTTTTATCGCTTTCATCTTTAGCTTGTGTGGCTTATTAAAGCTTTGAATGGGCATTGTAACCACATGCTCTTTTGGCAGTGTTGGAATAGTTGTTGGATATTGACCTTCTTGAGGTACAGAAATCTTTTTGAGATGAACCTTAAGCGCTTCTAAAGTAGCATCGTTATCTACTTCACTAGGGCAAATAAATATACCTAGCTCTCTAAGGAACACGCCTAGCTTAATGCTACTTGAGTAACGGACTATAGGTGCTGCGAGTATTAAGCCTAATAGTATTGGCGACAACCACCAAAAGAATACAGGGGTAAAGTAATACGCTGTGCTGCCCCATGCAATAGCGACGATAGTTGAAAATAGCGTATAACCAAACGCTTCCCTCCAAGGAACCATTCGACCTTCACGAGGCTGTGCATCCCACTTTACTTTTTTACCTAAAAATACGCATATAACAAAGTAAGCATGAAATACCATCATTAATGGTGCAACAATAATAGCAAATACGGTTTCAATGATTGAGCCTAGTATCAGCTTAATCGAACCACCAAAGCGTTTGTTTCTGTGCACTAATGTAACAATAACACCCATTAATTTAGGTAGTAGTAAAATTATGATTGTTAAGTAAAGTAGTGAATCAATCAGTTCGGTTTTGGCAATTTGCCACGTCGGAAATAACTGGTACGCGCGATTAAAGTAAACATCGCTATTAAGCGCACGTGTTACGGCATCAATCGTACTTAGTGCGAGCATTGATAGCCAAATTAGCGATGAAATATAGGCCGTTGCTCCCAGTAAAAAATGAAACTTACTCATTAACTTTAATTTTGATGAGGACAGTAAACCAAGGTGTTGGATATTCCCTTGTACCCAACGTCTGTCGCGTACAGCATAATCTAAAATGTTACTTGGAACTTCTTCATAACTCCCTTCAATGTCTGATAGTAGCAATACGTCCCAATTAGCACTGTGTAACAAAGAGGCTTCTACAAAGTCATGACTTAGTATTTCACCACCAAATGGGGCATTACCTTTAAGTGTTGGTAAACCACAACAGGTAATAAACGCCTCAACTCTAATGATTGCGTTGTGGCCCCAATAGTTTGCTTTATCGGTTTGCCAAAAAGCAGAACCAGTCGCTAGCATTGGGCTGTAAAGTACGGATGCAAACTGTAAAAAGCGGCCAAAAAAAGTATCTTGACGAACGGGAATAGGAATTGTTTGAATAAGGCCTGCTTGCGGGTTGTTTAGCATGCTTGTAGTAAGCTCTAGCATGCACTTTCCGGTCATTACGCTATCAGCATCAAGTACAATCATATGGTCGTACTGGCTGCCCCAACGTTCACAAAAATCAGTTAGGTTGCCTACCTTGCGGTGTTTATTATCTTCGCGGCGACGGTAAAAAACGTGTTTAGCTGTACTGCCTAATCGCTCACACAATGCATGCCATGCACTTAACTCGTTTTTGGCTATTTGTGGGTCTTGGGTATCGCTAAGTAAATAAAAGTCAAAGTGATCTAGTTGCCCTGTTTCTTTTAGTGATTCTAGGCTTACTTCAAAGCCTGCGATAACACGATGAGTATCTTCGTTATAGATTGGCATAACAACCGCTGTTTTTTGCTTAGCAAGTGCTTGGCTGTCGAAAGAGATTGGCTTAATACGCTTTAAAGTTAGTGGATCGATGCGCAGTAGTTGCAGTAAGAAACCAATTGTACCGCTACAAAATGCAGTAACAATCCACGCAAACGTAATTGAAAATAGGGCGAGTAATGCATATTCAAGTAAGGTCATACCGTTTGAATTTAAAATTTCAAACATAATAGATATGCCGTAACCTGATATGCCAAGAGCTGCAATAGCAAACAGCCATACACGAACTGTTTTGAAAGGCATTGACGTTCCCTTGTTTTGCTTACTTGATGTCATTTGGATACCAAACATAGCTCCATACCTCACTAATTTCTTTTTCACGTAGTTTTAGCGATAAACGCATATCTACTGGTTTTCCGTCTTGTGGGGCGATTTTAAAGGCCACACGCCATCCATATGTATCAGGTAGCTTTTGTATTGTTACATCACTCACTTCACCTGTTGTTAGCTGTATATCAGCCTTTAAATCTAGCTTTTTAGAGAGCTGGTTAAGCTCTGGTCCTGAAAAGTCGACAGTAAATTGACGGTGACTTTTTGGTGGAGGATTGTCTTCACCTGGTAGTGCTGCACTGCCAATTCTAGTACGCACCACGCGTGCTTTTTCATGTTGGTTTAAATGGGCATTAAAAGTCGTCATTTTATAGCTTAGTTTTAATGAATCTCCCGCTTTGAAGGGTTTTTCAGGTACCCAATAACTTACTATATTGTCATTAGTTTCTGTGTCAGTTGGTATCTCTACTAGCTCAACTCGACCATTACCCCATTCACCTTCTGGTTCGATCCATAGGCTAGGGCGGTCGTGGTAATGAGCTTCTGTATCAAAGTAGTTATTAAAATCACGATCGCGTTGCGCTAAACCAAAACCTTTTGGGTTCTCGTATGTAAAAGAAGTGACGCTTAGTTGCGCGGGATTGTTAAGTGGGCGCCACACCCATTTATTATCTTGCGATTGTGTTAATAAACCGTCTGAATCGTGTACTTCAGGGCGGTAGTCATCAAAAAATTTAGTACTGTTTTCACCGTGATAAAACATACTCGTTAAGGGGGCAATACCTAGTTTTTTAACGTCTTTACGTGCAAATATTTGCATATTTACTTTTACAGCCGTATTTGTGGTTGGGTCTACATCGAACCTATATGCCCCCGACACTGATGGGCTATCAAGTAGTGCAAACATAACAATATTAGTTTGATCTAGTTTTGGCTTAACTAACCAAAACTCTTTAAACATTGGGAATTCTTCGCCTGAAGCTTCTGCAGTATCAATCGCTAAACCGCGAGCAGACAATCCGTAAACTTGCTTTGGGCCAACAATACGAAAATAAGATGCACCTTGAAATACCATTACTTCATCTTTGTACTCATTGGTATTTAGTGGGTAATGTAATCGAAAGCCAGCGTGACCAAGCTGAGTATTGGCAATGCTTTTAGTAATTTCTTCTTTTAGAGGAGCAGCAGTGCCATCGTACTGATAAAAGTCAGTACTAAATGGGAGGCGGGTGCGTTTTGAGTCACTATTAACAGTATTAATTGTAACGGGTGTTTTATATAAAAAACCGGGGTGGAATAGCTGTAGCTCGTAAAGACCTTCGTCTTTCCACACTGACTTGTCTTGTTTGAAGCGGATAGAGCGATAATCTTGATAATCAATATTATTGAGAGCATCGAGTTCAATGTTTTTTGGAGCTATATATTCTTCACTTGCTAGTTTTTTAGCACGCGCGCTTATAACGTCAAATAAACTACTTTGTGGAATGGCTGCTTCTGTTGTAGCTGCAAATGCTTGATTGCTGTTACCCCAAGCCGAAAATATAATAAGTAGACCCAAGAGTGGCTTTGAGCTCTTTTGCCATGTTGATAATCGATGGGTAAATTGTTTCATTTTCATTCCTTTATAAAAACACGACTTATTTTTAGGGTTGAGACTAAGTTATTTACTTAAGCAATTTTTAAACCTAAATAAATACATTAAAAATCAAAAAGCTAAGTAAGAGGCATAAAAGATCTCGACCACTCTTCGTGTAAAAAACACCCACGGCTATGTAGTTGCTTCTTACTTGGTTAGTTAGTTGAGGGTGATTTATATAATAAGGCGATATTACGAGGTGTTTACTGAAGCTTGTCTGAATTACATTTGTATAAAAATAAAAAAAGCCGCGATTGCGGCTTTTTAAGGGTATCTAAATTAGTTATTTCTTTTTAAATCTACGCACGATTGATAGCGGCGCTAAAAGAAGTGTTAACCAAAATAATGAACCTGCATCGTTATCGTCATCTGAACGTAGGTTATTAACTTTAATAGCTACATTTTCAGCTTTAGATACGTTACCAGCACTATCTTGTGCTTGAACAGATAAGGTAATGCGGTTTTCAAACTCGTAATCTAACTCACCGGCTACAATAAGTTGTCCCTGGTTGTTAATAGAAACACTGCTGTTTCCTGATACAATAAATTTAACAACTGGTGACTCATCTGCATTAGGGTCACTAAAATCAAGCGTACCAATTACTGTCCCAATCGCACTATTTTCATCAATAGCAAACGTTTGATTCGCTGTAATAACGGGTGTTTGCTCTTCTGGTGTTAGCGTAATTTCAGATTTTATATCAACAATTACAGGATCATGATCTGAGGCGCGGTATGCGCTTTGAGAATATAAACTTGATTGTTGAGCATCACTTTTAAATTCAACATTGTAATCAAGCGAAATTGGTTCATCAGCATTAATATGCCAATCTTTAGCTGATACTACCTTGCTAAGTAATGATGCACTAGCTACTGCATGGTCAAGGCTACCAGCACGGCCAGAGAAGCTATAAGAGTAAGCAAGAGTATTGCCATCAAGCTCTGCGACTACATTTTTATATCCTTTATCAGCAAACGCACGTATTGGATCTTCCATTGCGTAAGCATTCATGTCGCCAACTAGAATAGTATCTTCGTCGTCAACACCCGTTGGTTTGCTATCAAGCCAATCTGCGAATGCATTAGCACCTTGTGTACGTATTTCATTCCAACAAGCTTGGCCATCATTTTGATCTTCGTTCGCGCCGCTTGCACTACCACAACCACCTTTAGATTTTAAGTGCGCTACGGCTACAGTAAATACTTCATCAGTTGCTAAAGATTTAAAGCTTTGTGCGATAGGAGTACGATTACTAAAATCAAATGGTGCATCAGTAGTAATAGCGGCAGTACCGACTTCTTCTACCTTATTAGCACGATAAATTAACGCAGTCGTGATTGCATCTGTACCGATTTGATCAAGACCAAAGTCAACAAATGCATACTGGTTAGCTGCATCAGCTTCGTTTAATGCATTAACTAAGCTAGCAATAGCGCTAAATTCACCAAAACCATCATTTTCGATTTCCATCAAACCAACAACATCAGCTTGCATTGCGCTAATGGCACTTACAATTTTGGCTTCTTGACGAATAAATTCAGCTTCAGAATCTGCACCGCGACTCGTAGGGAACCCTTCACCTTGGCCATCACCATTAAAGTAATTAAGTACGTTGAAGCTTGCTACACGTAAATCTGCCTCAGCATTAAGTTCAGGTGCGTCTTTACGTGCATTTGTTGCAATAAATTGAGGCGCTACAGTTGGGTGAATTCGGTAAAGGCTAAAGCTATAAGCAAGTGCACCAGTCACTGTATTTACTGTATCACCAGTACGTAATGTATTTTCTGCTGATAAACCAGGAGTTGGATAGGCTGTAGGATCTAGATTTTGAACAGTTGAGCCATCATCGATTAATATTTTCTTAGTTAAGTTTTCGGCTTCAACTGCGTTAGCAGTATCACCAGGTAACGCAACTTGCGTACCTTGATACAAGCGCTCAGTCGCGACTTCAACTTCACCATATCGACCAAGGCCAAAGTTATTGGTAACAACTAATGGCTGTTCTAGCGTTACTAGCATACCTTCAAACGATTCTAAATAAGTTGCATCAGCTAAAGGTAAAGTTATTTTTGTAGCGGCTGAAGCTAAGCCAGTATCACAAACAGCTACTTGGCTTACGCTGCCGATTTGTGTTGCATCAAAATATTCTTCAACAGTACCTTGCACACGTACATGGTCGCCTACACTTACGTCAGTATCTGCAAAGTAAACAAACAGGCCTTCAGAAGTCAGTGGATTAGCGTCTATATCTGCAGCAAGTGAGCTTATAAAAAAGCCTTTTAATTCATCGTCGCCTTGGAAGTCTGCTGTTACAACGCCTTCAAGTTCAACAACACTACCCACAAGAGGGCTTGCTGCACCATCGCCTTGAATAGCGCTAATCAATGTTTTATCTGCACCACATACTAATGGATCTAGTGGCTCAGGTTCTGGTACTGGAGCGGAGTCACTACCAAATACGCCTAAACCAGAAAAATCATCTTGGTCAAATTGCACCCATTCTTCGCTTGGGTCAAAAGGAGCGCTTGGCGAGGTACGGCCAACGAGGACGCTATCGTTGCGACGAAGTGTTTTATTTTGTGTTTGTACGCCACCTTCAGACCAATAAGAGCCCGGATCCGTACCAAATTGACCAAAACTATCAATGACAGTGTCGCCTTGAATTAGAACTAATGCATCATCACCGTTAAAGCTTGTAACACTATGCTCTAAATCAGCTTTACCTTTTAGCTCATCATTTGAACTTGGGTTTACGATTACATATGTTCCGTTGGCAGGTAAAGTAGCTGATAAGTCGAGCGTAGATTGTATCGTTGTTTTACCGTTCACATATAAATTTAATTTATAGCCAGCAAGTGATAACGAATCAGTCGAGTTATTATAAAGCTCAATTGCTTTATTGTTGCTACTACCTTCTACATATTCCGAAATGATAAGATTAGCGGAGGCTGGTGCACTAAGGCTTGCTATAACAAGCGCTAGTGGCGTTATTTTTGTTTTAAACATTATTATTTTTTTCCCGTGTATTGTGTCCCAAATGGGACACTTAGTTTAAGGAAAATTTATTACAAATAAAATACAATAAGTAAATAAAATGAAAGCAAAAATAGCGAAATTGTGACTATTGTATTACATTATTTACTTTTTAAGTATTGTGCAGCTTGTTTAGCGAAATAAGTCAGAATACCATCAGCACCAGCTCGCTTAAATGCCAAGAGAGATTCCATTATTGTTGCTTCCTCGTTCAGCCAGCCATTATCGATTGCGGCTTTGTGCATAGCGTATTCGCCGCTAACTTGATAGGCGAAAGTTGGCACGCCAAATTCATCTTTTACGCGACGTACAATATCTAAATAAGGCATACCAGGTTTAACCATAACCATATCAGCGCCTTCTTGTAAGTCTAATGCAACTTCACGTATTGCTTCGTCAGAGTTTGCAGGATCCATCTGGTAGGTCTTTTTGTCAGCGCCTTTTAAGTTCCCTGCAGAACCTATTGCATCTCTGAAAGGACCATAATAGCTAGAGGCATACTTAGCTGAATAAGCCATAATGCGAGTATGGATAAAGCCATCCGCTTCAAGCGCTTCACGAATTGCGCCAATACGGCCATCCATCATATCTGAAGGAGCGATAACATCGGCTCCAGCTTGTGCATGAGAAAGTGCTTGTTTAACCAATATTTCAGTTGTTACATCATTGATGACGTAACCTGAGTCATCAATGATGCCGTCTTGCCCATGTGTAGTGAATGGGTCAAGTGCACCATCAGTAATTACACCGAGTTCAGGGTAAGCTTCTTTTAAAGCGCGAACAGTTCGCTGCACTAAACCATCTTCATTGTAAGCTTCTTCGGCGAATAATGACTTTTTATCTGTAGGCGTTACCGGAAAGATTGCAATGGCTGGCACGCCGAGCTCAACGAGCTCTTTTGCCTCAATAAGCAATAAATCTATTGATAAACGTTCAATGCCGGGCATTGATTCAATCGCTTCACGACGATTTTTACCTTCAAGTACGAAAACGGGGTAGATTAAATCGTTTACGCTAAGTTGGTTTTCAGCCATTAGACGACGAGAAAAATCGCTTCTACGCATTCTGCGCATACGAGTATACGGAAAAAGGTCTAGTCCTGATTGGGCCATATTAGAATACTCCTACTGTGGAATTGGAAAATTAATTACTTGATTACGACCGTGCTGTTTAGCGTAATAGAGGGCTTTATCAGCGTGCTCGGTAAATATTTCGGGGGTGTTAAGATCATCTGCGACGCTAGTGTAAACACCAGCACTAATTGTAAATTTAATGTCAGTGCCAGCAACAATTACAGTACTTTGCGCAATTGTTTCGCGTATTTGTTCTGCAATATCTAACGCGCCTTCATTTGGTGTATTTGGAAGCAGCACTACAAATTCTTCGCCACCGTAGCGTGCAACTTCATCAAGTGGACGCTTTAGATTATTTTTTATAATATCTGACACCGCTCTAATAACCTGATCGCCAGTTAAATGACCATACGTATCATTAATTGTTTTGAAGCGGTCTATATCAAGCATAATAATACTTAATGGCGTTTGCTCTCGGCGAGAACGGCGAAGCTCCATTATTAATTTCTTATCAAAAAAGCGACGGTTTTTTATACCGGTTAAAGCATCTTCAGTATTAAGTTGCTCAAGCTCTCTATTTTTCTCTTCAAGCTCTCTTAAGGTTACTTGTAGTTCAAAGGTTCGTTCGTCGACAAGCGCTTCTAACTCTTGGCGAGCTTTTTCTTGTAACGCTAGACGTTCGTTTAAGAGTGTATCTTGCGCCGTATTTTTAGCAATCAAGGTTTGCTGCGTAACTATTTGTTGGTCGCGTTGCAAAATAAACTTTTCCATTACGGTATAGCACAAACAAAAAATACAGCTAAAAAAGCAAATAAAGACAATAACTAAACTATTCTGACCAAGGGAATACCAGCCCATTGCTGTAGCAATAAAGTAGGCTATAACTATAAGGAAGAAGATTAAAGTCAGTAAAAGGCCTTTATTTTGTTTGGATGGGTCACTACGAGTACATATAAGTGTAGTGATAATATAAAAGCACAAAATAATAGGAATAGTTACAAGGCTAAATAAAGTAACGATTAAGTTAGGTAGCAGCCAAACACATAGTAATGAAATGGCAAATAGGCTGGTTATTATCGTTTGTACCTTTAACAGCGTAGAGCGTTTAGGTTGGCAAATGAGTTGCTGTAAAGGTAAAAACAACAAGGTAATAAGCATCAGTAACATAGAGCTCATTAGTTGCTGAATACCCGTTAGGTTTGGATGAAAAAAACGCAAGCCAAATCCACACAAATAGGAGAGTAATAAACCTAACGTCAACGTTATCATACCAGCACAAGCAAAATAGAGCTTGCGTGAGAACCCATATAAAACAAGACAGCTAAAGGCTAACGAAAATACAAAACCAATGAGCAAACCATATATTAAATTTAGTTTACCTTTGTAAGCTAAATAACTATCTTGCTGCCACAAAGTTAAAGGTACTCGTAACCCCGCACTATCCGTAACTTTGAGGATCACAGTTGTTGTTGTGTTTGCAGGCAATGTTAATTTAACTAATAAAGATTCGCTTTTTATTAGGCGCTGAGAAAGCACAAAGGCGTCGCCTATTTGTGTTTGTGAAAGCAGCTCAGAATTGTGTAAATGAAAAACTTGAACTTTATTTAAGAGAGGATTATCTATTGAAAGTAGTGGCTCAACTTCACTGTTGAGTGTGTTTTTTATTGTAAATGTAAGCCATACTGGTCGTTGTTCTAACCCTAAGTTTAATGAGCTATTTTTAAGTGAATGCCAATTTTTCAAATTACTATTTCGAGCTTCTAAAAGCGAAGTTGGTTCAAAAGAATAGTTTAAATTTATGATATTTTGGGATTTAAAATTTTGGCTTATTACAATGGGATTTGCAGAAGCGTTAAATACACATACTAGGGTAAGTAGGCTAAATAAAACTTTTGCAACTATCATTAACGTGTCTCTAGAGCAAAAATGTGATTAAAGTTTTTTGTAGTTTGAGTTGCTACAGTCTCAGCTTCAATTTTATACAGTTGAGCGACAGTTTGGCAAATATGTGGAAGCAATGCGGGTTCATTTTTACGTGATTTGGGTTTAGGCTTAATCGAGCGCGGAATTAAAAAAGGTGAATCAGTTTCGAGTAGCAAGCGTTCTAAAGGAATGTGAGGGACTAATTGTTGTAACTCTTTCCCACGTCTTTCATCGCATACCCAGCCAGTAATACCAATGTAAAGCCCCAAATCTAGATAACTTTTTAACGAGCTAGCATTACCGGTAAAGCAGTGAAGTATACCGCGTACTTTGAATTCATTAAGTATTTTAAGCATATCTTCATTGGCATCACGTTCGTGTAGGTAAACAGGTAAATTTAAATCTTCGGCTACAGCAAGCTGGCGCCTGAAGACGCTGCGCTGAATATCTCGAGGTGAAAAATCGCGATTATAGTCAAGCCCACATTCGCCAATAGCAACCACCTCATCGTGCTTTGCAAGGTGTTTTAATTGAGTCTCTAATTCGCTGGTGACTGATTTTGCATCATGGGGGTGTATGCCGGCTGTAGAGTATTGCTGATACTTTATAGCCAGCTCAAGAGATTGTTCACTCCCTGCTATGTCACAGCCAATAATAAGCATGTTGTTAACGCCTGCACTATTGGCGCGGTTAATAATCTCTTGATGCTGTTCATCAAACTGATGGTTAGTTAAATTAACACCAGCATCAATTAAGGTATACGACATTACTTAGTGCGCTTAACGCGAATAGAGCGATTTTGATTCGCTTTTTTTAATAAAAATGAGTTAAAAACACCACGAGTTATAACAACCGTATCACTTTCTTTTAAGCGCATACTATCAGAGCCAATTTGACGCCATTGTTGATCATTATCTAAATTAATAATGAGCTCACCATAAGCTGCTTTCTCTATTGAAGTAATTGTAGCTTTAATTTCAGTATCTTTTTCTTTGTATATCTCTTTATGCTCTAAACCAAAATCATCGGCACTTGCAACTGATGACGCTTTCTGTGTTGGAGCAGGTATTGGCACGTTAGTATTTGTTGTTGGCGGTGCTAAAACTTTTGCAACTGATGGCTTGGTCAGCGATTTACCCGCAATAGTATTGTCGTAACATAGTAAACGGTTAAAGTCGTTTTCAATAAAGCTACATGCTTGTAATGCTTGAGTGTTAATTTCTGTTTGCGCAGCAAATGTGGGTGCGCTTAATAAAACCAATAGTGAGAGTAGTTGTTTTTTCATTTTATTCCTCAGATTCTTGTTGTGGTTTAGCGGTATAAAATTTCGCTAAAATTAAGCCTAGTTCAAACAAAAGCAGCATCGGAAACGCTAGTAATGTTTGTGATAATACGTCGGGCGGTGTTAAAAACATCGCGACTACAAAAACACCTACCACGATATAAGGGCGTTTTTCTTTTAAGCTTGTTGTCGTTGTTGCGCCACTCCAGCATAGCAGCATAATGGCAACTGGAATTTCAAACGCGACACCAAAAGCAAAAAATAATTTTAATACAAATCCTAAATAACTACTTATGTCGGGCGCAAGAGTCATCATCTCAGGACCTGCGCTTGTAAAAAAGCCTAAAATAATTGGCAGTACTACAAAGTAACAAAAGGCTATACCACCATAAAACAGTATTATGCTAGAGGCGAGAATAGGCATGAGCATTTTCTTTTCGTGCTGATATAACCCTGGTGCGATAAACCCCCAAATTTGATGTAATATCCATGGAATAGATGCAAATAAAGCGACAAATAAAGTCAGTTTAAAAGGGGCGAAAAAAGGTGCTGTCACATCAGTTGCAATCATAGTTGCAGTGCTTGGCAAATGTGAGACTAGCGGCTGTGCAACAAAAGCGTAAATGTCATTTGCAAAATACACTATGGCAATAAAAATAACGAAAATGCTCAATAGTGCTTTTATAAGTCGATCTCGTAACTCAATTAAGTGAGCCACAAACCCCGATTTTACTTGCTCAACCATTATTATTTATACCATTTAGTAAGTTGACCATTGAAAAGGAAATTAATTTCACTTTTTTTCATCAATATGTTGGTTGTTTTCTGTCTTTGGCGGTTGTTTTTTATAGCTGTGGGTAACTGATTGAGCTGCTTGTTGTAGCTCGCTCAACGAGTTTTGCAGTTCAGGGCTTAAGTCTTTTAAGTTTTGTTGCTCTGCTTTTTTAAGGTTTTCATGCAGCTCATGTACGCGTAGCTCTTCGCTGACTTCGGCTTTAACTAAATTAGCTAGCGACTTGGCTGTTTTAATCCAGCGGCTCACTGTTCTTATAGCCACAGGCAAGCGTTCAGGGCCTAAAACCACTAAACCAACAATAAGAACAATAACAAGCTCCCACATTCCCATGCTAATTAAACCTTATTATTATCTTTGGTTTTTTCAGCGTTAGCTGGATCGTTTGGAACTGCATTTTCTGATTTTTGGATTTGCTCGGTAGTGTCTTGTTCTGTACTTTTTTCATCAGACATGGCTTTTTTAAAGCCTTTAACAGCACCGCCTAAGTCCCCACCCATTCCACGTAACTTTTTAGTACCAAAAAGAAGAACGATGATTGCTAGTACAATCAATAATTGCCAAATACTAATACCACCAAAACCCATGGTTATCTCCAGTCTATAAAATGATTAAATGTATATTTTAAATACTAATTATACGCTCAATAACGCAAATAGCACTTAGTTTATGCGCTGCGCCATGCAGTTATAAAGCTAACAGCAGAGCAGCTAATAGCGATGCTGGCAGCAATTAAATCGTGCTGTAAATAACAAAGAGCTGACATGATTATTGTCGCACTACCAAACAAGCCCAAGATTAAAGGTTTTTGAGATACCTTTTGTATTTGTACTTGAGTGCGAGGAGTTCGCTTTAAATTTTGATAAATTAAATCCGGTAGCTCGGGCATTTTTTCTGCCCAAAAAGGTAAATTAGCATACATTTGTTTCAATACAGATAATGGGCCGACTTGTTGTTTTACCCAGTCTTCTAAAAAGGGTTTAGCTGTTTTCCATAAATCCAGTTGCGGGTAAAGCTGTCTGCCTAACCCTTCAACATACAATAAAGTTTTTTGTAGTAGTACGAGTTGAGGTTGTACCTGCATATTAAAGCGGCGTGCGGTATTAAATAAATTAACAAGCACATGACCAAATGAAATTTCAGCAAGTGGCTTGTTAAATATAGGCTCACACACTGTACGAATCGCAAATTCAAATTCTTCAATGCTGGTATCGGGTGGCACCCAACCTGAATCAACATGTAGCTGGGCAACTTGACGATAATCACGATTAAAAAAGGCAATGAAATTTTCAGCTAAATAGCGTTTATCTTCTTTATTAAGCGTACCAACAATACCACAATCTATACCAATGTATTTTGGGTTTTCAGGATGTTCGCGAGAGACAAATATATTGCCAGGATGCATATCAGCATGAAAAAAACTGTCTCTAAATACTTGTGTAAAAAACACCTCTACACCGCGTTCAGCAAGTAATTTCATATTTGTATTTTGTGCTAATAGTGCATCAGTATCAGAGACAGGTATGCCGTAAATACGCTCCATCACTAATATATTATGGCGGCTATAATCGCTATAAACTGCAGGGATATAAAGAGAATCAGAATCTTCAAAGTTACGCTTAAGCTGAATGCCATTAGCGCCTTCTCGCATTAAGTCGAGTTCATCAAGGAGTGTTTTTTTATACTCTTTAACAACTTCTACAGGGCGCAGGCGTTTTGACTCGTTATGTACTTTGGCAAGTACTTTAGCGAGCTTCTCCATTAACGCTAAGTCAGCATTAATCTGTTCATGAATATTTGGACGAATAACTTTTATTACAACATCTTGCTCAATGTTGTGCTCATCAATAAGTTTTGCTGTGTGGACTTGCGCTATAGATGCCGAGGCCAGCGGTGCTTGTGAAAACTCACTAAATAATTCACTTATATCATTAATTTCGAGTGCTTTTTCAATGATTTCTTGTGCAAGTTCACCTTCAAAAGGTTGTACCTGATCTTGTAAAAACGCGAGCTCTAGGGCTATATCGTGTGGTAGTAAATCGCGACGGGTGGAGAGCATTTGGCCAAACTTAATCCATACAGGACCAAGCTCTTGTAATGCAAGACGTAAACGCAACCCTACTGATTTTTCTTTATGCTGATTGCGTAGCCAAAAAAAGCTTCCACGCATTATTTTGGCAAACCAGGGCGTTTTATGCTTAGGGACTAACTCATCTAACCCGTAGCTAAGTAGTGTTTTAGTGATGTAATACAATCGTGCAGTCGACACAAAAAATCCTTAGCGGGTTACGATGTTTAATAAGGCGTTTATACGCTGCTCAATAGCAGCAACTTGGCTTTTAATTACTCGGTTTTGTTGTTTGAATTGCTCAAGCTCTAAGGGATGAATAGTTATAGCAAGCTCATCCTGACATAAACTAGTAAGTGTAGTGGCTAACTGCTTTTTTACTTTACTGCTTTGCTGCTTGAGCGAGGTTAAGTGTAAATAAAGTTGCTGGGCCGGGCCATCGCCAATATGCTTTGATAGTTGTTCTGGCCAATCAATATCTAAACTCGAAAATGCGTTACTGTAAGTTTGGGCAATATTCAAATCACCTTGCAGGTCGAGTTTATCTTGGCGTATTAGCTGGGTAAGCATCGCTGGATTTTTTAGCGCAATAAGCGTATCTATATCGGCGCTTATCATGCAATCAGCGTTATCACTGCTTTGTGCGGTATATAAATGTAGTTTTTTATCAGCAAAAACGAGTTGGATTGTTTGTTGCCAATCTCTTACTTCAACAACTAAACGCAGCTCTTTAACTTCATTTAGTTTTTTTGAAAGCTTTGGGTCGAGTTTAAGTGCTTGATTAAGTACATGCTCGATAAGCGAAAGTACAAAGTTAGGCAACATGAAAAAAGTAGATGTGGTTGACCTATCATTATTTTTTTCAGTTACTTGTTCAAGCGCCATATCACTCTGCCTTAGTATTTAAAACCACGGTGAAGTGCAACAATACCACCTGTTAGGTTTTGATAAGTTGTTTGTTCAAAGCCAGCGTCATCCATCATTGCTTTAAGGGTATCTTGATCTGGATGCATACGAATCGATTCGGCTAAATATTTGTACGACTCGCTGTCGTTAGCAACTAGTTTGCCCATTGTTGGTAATAAATTAAATGAATAAAAATCGTAAGCTTTACTTAGTGCTTCATGCTCAGGCTTGGAAAATTCTAGCACTAGTAAGCGACCACCTGGCTTTAAAATACGGTACATAGAACGAAGTGCTTTGTCTTTATCGGTTACATTACGTAAACCAAAAGCAATAGTGATCACATCAAAGCTATTATCTGGAAATGGCAGCATTTCGGCGTTCATTTGTACGTAGTCAATGTTACCAACAAGGCCCAAGTTATGCAGCTTCTCACGGCCCACTTTGAGCATTGAGGAGTTAATATCGCCTAAAACAACTTGACCTGTTTCACCGACTAATTGACTAAATTTAGCCGTCAAATCACCAGTGCCACCAGCTAAATCAAGTACATGATGGCCTTTGCGAACACCAGAACTGGCAATAGTTTGACGTTTCCATAAGCGGTGTACACCAAAAGACATTAAATCATTCATTACATCGTATTTTGCTGCAACTGAGTGAAATACGTCTGCAACCATTGAGGCTTTGTCGTTTTCAGCTACCGTTTTATAGCCAAAATGCGTGGTCTTTTGCGGTGTTTCGTTCATGATTAATCTCTATCGTGGCAATAAGCACTAGTGTACTTTATTGTGTACTGCAGGTGCAATTTGAATATGATTTATCAGGTGATTTAATGCCCAGCAATAAAACAACTTTGCCCAAGAGATCGAGCTTTAAAAGCTGCATTTGAGGCTTTTTTAGCAAGTTGATTAAAATCATCTTGTTGCTGATGCTGTGCAATCCCTAATGATAAGTTTATAGCGGGTAGTTTTGTGCCACTTTTTGAGCTAACAAATCGCAACTTTTCTACCCCATTACGTACTTTTTCGGCTATTAAAGTTGCCGTTTCAGGATCAATGTCGGCGAGTAATATAGTAAATTGGTCTTTAGCAGTCCGTCCAGGTAAACCGCTTTGGAATACATACTTTTGTACTTGCTTAGCGACTTTATTCAAAATAACTTCACCAAGAATATCACCATAATTATCAACAAAGTGATCAAGGTTATCTATTTGAACAGCAATGGCACAAATGGATTTTTCTTGATTTGTCCAAACTTGGGTTTGTTGAGTTAAATAATGACGTTTATAAAGGCCCGTTTGGCTATCTACTATATGCTGCTTTCGGAGCTGAGTTAATTGCTTTTGCGTTTTTTCGTGTAACTTTTTAGCTTTGCTAAGTTCTTTCTTAAATTGTTTATGCTGCTCTAGTAACTCTACGGTTTGTGTATTGAGGATTTTAAGGGCTTTACGGCTTTGTTCTATACTGTTTTCATCAAGCGTATGCACACATTCATTTACTTGATCAGCAAAGCGGATAATTTGTTTTTCTGTTGCTTGAGCATTTCGAGAAAGTGACCCGATAATACCGTCAACATTTTGAATCATCGAGACTTGAGTTGTGTGCCCTTCATTTAAAAATTGAAAATATAATTGTTCAATTAAAACACTGTCTATATTTTCTTCTGTTGCAATCGCACGTTCTAGTGCATTTTTAAGGTTTATATTGGCTTGGCTAATATAGGTATAAATCACTTGAAAATTAAGCGGGGTTGGCGGCAGCGCATAACGCTCTAAAAACACACACACTTTAGTCATTTTTTCTTGTGCAATTGCCATGGAATCATGGAACATCATTTTTAAATACCAACTGAGTACGCATAAGAGTTAATTGAAATATCTCATTCCGTGAGGCGGTTATGCATCCGAGCTTTTATTATTTTTTACTACAGTAATCGTTATGGCGGTTATTTAAAAGTAAAAAAAGAGTTACGGAACTTAAATTTTCATTTTAACAACTCAATAGCTGCTTTTCTCATCAATTAAGCTTGTTTTTACTTCTGTTGATATACTTTACTCTCGAAATACACTTAGTTTTAGTAAGGTTTATAAGCGTTGATTGGTCTCATTTACTTGCTATTTATTTAGCCTACGATAGCTTTGTGATATCTATTACATCGTCAAGTTAAATTACAATGAATCATTTTTTACAGCGGCCAATGCGCCATTCTTTACTTGGTTTCATGTTTTTATGCTCATTAAGTGCATGTCAAATAACAACGCAAAATGCAGATCAACAGTTTACGCAGACAGCCAAAAGCATTGTTGATTACAGACAAAGCATTAATCCTTATAGCAATGCAAAAGGGGTTAAAGGTTACTTGTTACCAAATCTATCGCCCGAATTTTTAGCGCAAGAATATAAGAATAAAACACAGTTACTTGCCGAGTTAGATACCGTCAGCATTGATAAATTAAGTGATGAAAATCAAATAAACTTCAGCATTATTCGAGCACAAGTACAAAACAGCGTTGATGAGTATATATTCAATGCGCATTATATGCCGCTTACATCAGAGTATGGTTTTCACTCTGGATTATCATATATCGTCAATAGCTCTCAATATAAAAATCAGCAAGATTTCGATACATACCTTGCACGTTTGGCGCAAGTTCCACGGTTTTTTGAACAAAACATACATTGGATGAAAAAAGGGATAGAAACGGGCCTTACTCAACCTAAAGCTGTGCTAGAGGGTTACGAAGATTCAATTAATGCTTACATTGTTGACGATATAACTACATCTGAGTTTTATAAACCTTTTTTAACTAATACTGCTGGTTTGAGCGATAGTGAATTTAAGGCACTACAACAAAAAGCTAAAAACATTATAAAAGAAGATGTTATACAGTCTTATAAAAATTATTTAGTGTTTTTTACGCAGCAGTATCGACCTAGTGCACGCACAAGCATTGGTATATCAGATACACCTAATGGCGAGGCATTTTATAAAAACAGAGCTAAGTATTACACTACTACCGACATGACGCCTAAAGAGATTCATGAACTTGGATTAAAAGAGGTCGCTCGAATTCGCAGTGAAATGGAGGACGTAATAGCTGAAGTAGGTTTTAAAGGCACATTCGCCGAATTTATTCACTTTTTACGTACGGATCCACAATTTTACGCCACAACACCAGAGCAGCTTTTAAAAGAAGCATCTTATATAGCTAAAAAAATGGATGCACAGCTGCCTAAGCTATTTCATACCTTGCCACGTAAACCTTATGGCGTAGCCCCCGTACCAGCCAATATAGCTCCTAAATACACAACAGGCCGTTATTCTGGCTCTAATCGAGATGATGAAGCAGGTTATTATTGGGTGAATACTTACGCATTAGATAAGCGCCCTCTCTATGTTTTAGAAGCGTTGACTCTGCACGAAGCAGTGCCAGGACATCATTTACAAATATCACTTAATGCCGAGCTTGAAAATCTACCGAGTTATCGTCGTGATGCTTACCTTTCGGCATTTGGCGAAGGTTGGGGGCTTTACTCTGAATACTTAGGCTTAGAAGCTGGCTTTTATCAAGACCCATATAGCCGTTTTGGTCGCTTAACTTATGAAATGTGGCGAGCAGCACGTTTAGTTGTTGATACGGGAATGCACATGTATGGCTGGAGTAGAGATCGGGCTATGAACTTTATGAGCGAAAACACCGCGCTTTCGCTGCATAATGTTAAAACGGAAACCGATCGTTATATATCGTGGCCAGCACAGGCACTGTCATACAAAATTGGTGAGTTAACTATTAAACGTTTACGCGCTGAGGCAGAGCAAGCGCTTGGACCAAATTTTGATATTCGCGAATTTCATCATCAGGTTCTTCGCCATGGTTCAGTGCCCTTGTCAGTATTAGAAACACAGGTACGTCTATATATAAAAAATGAGTTAAGTAAGCAGCAAAATTAGCTTTGTAGGGCTTATAAACCTTGAACAAACAAAGGTGTTGTGTCATTTTGACCACAACACCTTTTTTATACCACAGAGCTAGTAGTGTAGTTTATTTTAGCGACTCCAATCGTCAAAATATTCACATACTACGCAATAGATATTATTTAAAAATATAGCCATCAAGGGGCCTTAGATGAGCAATTTCATTATGTTTAGTATTGACGTATTTGCGAGTATTTTTATTATCGCACTTGGGTTAATTGTGCTTACTGTTATTATTTTTTACTTTCGCGATATAACACAAACAAAACATGCTATTAGGCGTAACTACCCAGTAATTGGCCGCTTTCGATATTTTTTTGAACGCCAAGGTGAATTTTTCAGACAATACTTTTTTGCCCTCGATCGAGAAGAAATGCCATTTAACCGCGCTGAGCGCAGTTGGGTTTACCGCGCAGCAAAAGATGTCGATCGCACCGCTGCATTTGGTTCAACCCAAAGCTTAGAAGTAACGGGTACAGTTATGTTTATGAACTGTGCGTTTCCTACTTTAGATGAAGAAGCACTCGACCCGAGTAATGTTACTTTGGGTCCATACTGTAAAACACCTTACACCACTAACTCGCTATTTAATGTATCAGGTATGAGCTTTGGTGCGTTATCAAAACCCGCTGTACGTGCTTTATCAAAAGGAGCTAAGTTAGCAGGTTGTTGGATGAACACCGGTGAAGGGGGATTAAGCCCTTATCACTTAGAAGGTGGGGCTGATATTGTTTTTCAAATTGGTACCGCTAAATATGGTGCACGAGACGAGCATGGAAATTTAAGTACTGAAAAGCTAAAAGAAATAGCGGCTCACGAACAAGTAAAAATGTTTGAACTAAAAATGAGCCAAGGCGCTAAACCTGGCAAGGGTGGAATGCTTCCAGGGCGCAAAGTTAATGCCGAAATAGCTAAAATTAGGGGTATACCAGAAGGGCAAGATTCGATTAGCCCCAATGGTCACCCTGAAATTAAAAATCCAGCCGATATTCTTGATATGATTGCCACTGTACGTAACGCGACAGGTAAGCCTACAGGGTTTAAAGCTGTTATTGGTGCATACGGATGGTTAGAAACGTTGTTCGCTGAAATAAACCACCGTGGTATCGAGTCTGCACCTGACTTTATTACCATAGATAGTGCTGATGGTGGTACGGGCGCAGCACCGCAACCGCTTATGGATTCGGTGGGTTTACCACTGCGCGAAAGTTTACCGCTTGTAGTTAATATGCTTGAAAAACATGGGCTTCGAGATCGTATTAAAATAATCGCTTCTGGTAAATTAATTGTTCCTTCAAAGGTTGCTTGGGCATTGGCGCTCGGTGCTGATTTTGTTGTATCGGCTCGTGGTCATATGTTTGCACTGGGCTGTATTCAAGCAATGCAATGTAATAAAGATACTTGTCCGACGGGTATCACTACGCATAACGAGCGTTTGCAACGCGGCTTAAATGTAGCTGATAAAGCGCAGCGAGTAGCTAACTATAATAAATACATTCATTATGGCGCTGGGCTAATAGCTCATTCTTGTGGTGTGACTAGTGCACGCGAATTAAAACGTGAGCATGTACGTATAGTGCAAGAAAGTGGGCTTTCGGAACCGCTTGATAAAATTTACGAAAACTACAAGTAAGTTTTTAACTAACTAAAAAAGGCGCTAATAGCGCCTTTTTAATGTTTGTTAGTTTAATTGGCTTATTAATAAACTAAAGAATGCTTCTTTGTTGTTGCATGTTTGTGCATTTAAAATAAGTTGCTCGCCTAGTGCTAATGTTTGTTTTTGCACTGTAAGGCGCGCATTGTCATCACTAATACTATCTATATCGCTTACGTGCGCAAGCCCAATAGTACGCCTAATTAACTCAGCACCACAGCAACCAACAGCATCTTGCAATACGTTTTTCATAAAGTATTGCGCATAGCCTACTGGCGCTAGTGATTCATCTGTTGTTTTAGTGCGTATTAATTCAAGCCATTGTTGCTCAAATAAACTATAGGTGTCTACGATACAGCTAAGTAAATGTGTTTGGTAATTACGACGAGCCACAAAATCTTCAATATGCCCGTATTGTGCGCAGTAATTTAAAAGTAAATTACCAATAAAAGAGCCAATATCGAACCCAACAGGACCAAAAAAACCAAACTCTGGGTCAATCATCTTTGTATTATTACAATCAACAAAAATACTGCCGCTATGCATATCACCATGAAGTAATGTTTGCGGGTTAGATAAAAAATTAGCTTTTAATTTTGCTATTTCTAACTTTAATGCGCTGTTTTTTTGTATTGCATCAACTTCGCTTTGTAGTTGATCTGGGTAGTTATTACGTTCGTGCCCAATGTACGGGTCGCTAAAAAATAAGTCTTCAGTGATTTGGCAAAGCTCAGGATTAGTAAATTGGCTAACGAGCGCTTTTTTAGTTTGCGCGGTTAAGTAAAAATCTGAATTATAAAAGCCGGTGTGGCTTAAGTAGGTAGCTACATGCTGTGCCAATTTAGGAAATTGCTCTGCATTATTTTGTGCAGTACGCAATATTTGTAAATTACCTAAATCTTCTAAAATAGTCAGGGCTTGTATTTCACTATAATGTAAAACATTAGCAGTATAAGTAGGGCAAATAGCACCATGGTTAAGTAAAACTTGTGCTTCTATACGGGCTCTATCAAGTGTTAATGGCCACGACTCACCCACGCAACGCGCGTAAGGCAGAGCTTGCTTTAAAATAACACTATTGTTTTGCTCATCAGTAATTCTAAACACTAAATTAAGATTGCCATCACCAAACTCATACGCAGATAAGGTCTGTCCGGAATCAAAAAAATTACATTGTTTAGATTCAATTAATGTCGATACGTAATCGATAGCGCGCTGTGCGGTAAAAGCAACATAGTTAGTCATGGTTTTAATCTCAAAAATCAGCTTTTAAGCATTCTATACCTTTAAATGTTTAGATGTCTACAAGTCTAACTTGAGAGTTATTCAAAGTGGTGTAAAATAACGTTACGCATTTTTAATACCTTAAGCATTATGCAAAATTTAATCGCAAGCAGTTTAAAATATGAAAACGGGTCGCTTAGTGTGCTCGACCAATATTTACTACCTCACCAGCAGGTATGGCATCAGTGCCATGATGTAGAAACCATGAAAGAGCTGATCATTAACTTAAAAGTGCGTGGAGCTCCACTTATTGGTTTAGGCGCGAGCTTGTTAGTGGCGTATTTAGCTGGGCAAGGGGTAGTGAAAAGTGAGCTTGAAAAAGCAATCAATGAACTAGAAGCCACTCGTCCAACGGCGGTTAATTTAATGCATTGTATGGCGGCATTGCGAAAAGCTTTAACGCAAAGCGATTATGTTGCCGGTATTGTTAGTACTGCTGAGCGGTTGTTTATTGAAGATATTGAGCTGTGTGAACGAATGGCAAGCCGTGGCGCCGAGCTTATAAGTAGTGGCGACAACATATTAACTCATTGTAATACAGGGGCGCTTGCAACCGCTGGTATTGGTACTGCACTGGGTGTTATTTACAAAGCGCAGCAAAAATATGGCAACGTACATGTGTGGGTTGATGAAACACGACCATTATTACAAGGCGGTCGCTTAACTGCCTTTGAGCTTGAGCGCTGGAAAATACCTTACACATTAATTTGCGATAATATGGCGGCAAGTTTAATGGCTGCAGGTAAGGTAGATAAAATAGTGGTAGGGGCTGATCGTATTGCCGCCAATGGTGATTTTGCTAATAAAGTGGGTACCTATAATTTAGCCGTACTTGCGTATTTTCATAACATTCCATTTTATGTAGTTGCGCCTATTACTACGCTTGATACCAACACCGCGTGTGGTGATGATATAGAAATAGAGCAACGTAATCCTCAAGAAGTGCGCGGAGTTAGCGGTAGCTTTGGTGAGGCTTTGTGGGCACCCACTAATGCCAATGTATATAACCCTGCATTTGATATAACACCGGCAAAACTGGTTACAGGGTGGGTGTTAGACACGGGGGTTTATAACCAAAGTCAGGTAGAAAATGGCGGTCTCATAAAGCTTAAGTAACTTCGCGGTATTTTTGGTCCACGCTATGTTTATTAGTGTGGACCAAGGTTTTGAATGACCAACTTACGATAATAGTGGAAATTGCTCTGCAATAGACGAGTCAGTGCTTTTTGCTACCCAGCCCTCTGTATTGTTAAATAAGCGAATGGCAGTAAACTCAGGATCGCTTCCCATATCAAACCAATGCGGGGTAAGTTCAGGCACTGAAATTAAATCGCCTTGTTGGCAAAGTACCTGATAAACCTTATTGCCTAAATGCAGGCAAAATAGCCCTTGGCCTTTTACAAAAAAACGTACTTCGTCTTCACTATGAGTATGTTCAAATAAAAATTTTTTGCGCAGCTCTGATGCGCCAGGGTTACCTTTAGCTAGAGATATAACATCTACTGTTTGATAGCCATTTTCAGTTTTTAACCGATCTATATCGCTTTTGTACGCACTAATAATTTGCTCATGGGTGGTGTGCTGATTAATATCTGCATTTGCTTGCCACTGTTCAAAACGTACGTTTACTTTAGCTAGCTGCTTTGTAATATCATCAGCATTTGATGTGCTCACAAGTGCCTTGTTTGCATTGTTGTCGGCATACACCGTTAATTGGCTCATACTAATTGCTCCAATTTAAATTGACTAAAGTCATTAATATAAGGGTGTGCTTTAGTGCTTGCTTGCCCATCACGAATTAAATGTAGTGTTTTTAAACCCACAGCCTGCGCGGCGTCAAGCTCACCGGTTACATCACTTAAAAAGAGTATTTCTTCTGCCTGAAACGGTAACAGTTCAACAATGGTGTTATAGGCAGTTCGTTCTTGCTTTGCGCCAACTTTGGTGTCAAAAAAGTCAGAAAAAAAGCTGCGAATGTCGCCATAATCACTGTATTTAAAAAGCAACAGCTGCGCTTTTACCGAACCAGATGAGTACACATACAAAGTAATATCGTTGTTGTGTTGAGCTTGTAAAAAATCAAATGCATCTGGGTATAAATGACCCTTAAAATCGCCGTGTTCATACCCTGTTTGCCAAATTAAGCCTTGTAACTGCTTAAGTGGAGTGATTTTTTTATCTTCATCAATCCAGATAAGTAAGGCGCTAATGACTTCTTCTATATCGGCGTTTGGCTTTTCGATAAGGGCTTTTACGGCACTAATTTGCTCAGCTACATCGGGCTTATTAGCATTGGCACGTACAAAGGTAGGTAACTGTTTTGCTGCGTAAGGAAACAACACCTCTTTAACAAACGAGATACGGGTTATTGTGCCTTCGATATCGGTTAAAATGGCTTTAATCATTTAGTTACTCCCGCTTGAATGCCTATTATTTTTAGGCGCTCTAGTTCGCAGCTAAATAAAAACTCTAAGGCTTCTAAGTGGCGACGAACTTCATCAATATTACGTCCTACTGCATATAAACCATGACCACGTATCAGTACGCCGTGCTCTATAGGCGTATGTAAATGATGGTCACTGACCAGCAGGCTTAATCGGTCAATATCTTGATCGTTATCGAAAATAGGAATGCTCAGCGTTTCTAAGTGCGAAGTAAAGCCGCTCAGTGCTTTTTGCATTTCATAGCCTGTTAAATCAAGCTGATGCTCTTGGGTAATTTGCGACAGTACGGTAGCGGCTACAGAGTGAGTATGTAAAACACACTGTGCATCAGGTATAAGCTGATACAAACTTAGGTGTAATTGTGTTTCTGCCGATGGTTTTACAGCTCCTGCTAGGCGCTCGCCTTGGTGATCTAATTGCAAAAAATGCGCTTGCGTCAGTGAGCCTTTATCGTGCCCACTTGCTGTAACAACAAAGCCAGTGCTAGTACGAGCTGAAAAGTTTCCGCCTGTTGCGGGTACCCAGCCTTTTTGGCTAACCCATTTTCCGGCTTCAATAAGTTGTGAAATAGCGGTATTGTTTTGCATACATTCCTCACTAATGAGCGTAAAGTTAATTGTTTTTAGACGGCTATACTTCTGTTTTAAGCAATGATAGCATCGCTTTAAGCGCAAAACCATCATTAAGGGCATCTCGTGTTTGAAAGTAAATTACCAAATTTAGGCGTTAGTATATTTAGCCAAATGAGTGGGTTGGCTAATGAGTTTTCGGCAATTAATCTCTCTCAAGGCTTTCCTGAGTTTGATGCTCCTGATCTTTTAAAAACGCAGTTAAATTATTATGTGCAGCAGGGCGTTAATCAATATTCACCTTCAAGTGGTGTACCACGATTACAGCAACAAATTGCTGATTTAGCAAAGCGCAAATATGCAGCTGATATAAACGCAGCTGATCAAGTGACTGTTACCTCGGGTGCAACAGAGGCATTGTTTGTGGCTATTCAAACAATTGTACGCCCCAGTGATGAAGTGATCGTATTTGACCCTGCATATGACTCTTACCAACCGGCAATTGAACTCGCTGGCGGAAAGTCGGTACACATTGCTTTAAGTGCGCCAAACTACACTATTGATTGGCAAGTGGTAAGCCAAGCAATTACTAAAAATACCCGTGCAATTATTATAAATACACCTCATAACCCTAGCGGTAAAATATTACAGCCACATGATATAAAAAAGCTTAAAGAGTTGGTTAGCACTCACAATTTATATGTAATAAGCGATGAGGTATATGAACACATTACGTTTGATGAACAACCGCATTTAAGTGTATTACGCGATGATGAATTATTTACCAAAAGCTTTGTTATATCGAGTTTTGGTAAAACATTTCATAGCACGGGCTGGAAAATGGGTTACTGTATTGCACCTGCCGATTTAGCTGTCGAATTTAGAAAAATTCATCAGTACGTTACGTTTTCTAGTTTTACCCCCGCACAGCATGCGCTTGCCGATATGCTCGAGCAACAAGGTGAGCATATAGATGAGCTAAGCGGGTTTTATCAGCAAAAACGCGACTTATTAGCGAGCCATTTAAGTAACAGCCGTTTTAAAATTTTACCTAGCCAGGGCACTTATTTTTTATTGTTAGATTACAGTGATGTATCGGATTTAAACGATGTTGATTTTTGCCATTGGTTAGTTGAGCAAGCAGGTGTTGCGGCTATTCCGTTAAGTGTGTTTTATCAAAAGGCACCAACCGACAAAGTAATTCGTTTATGCTTTGCTAAAAACGACAACACTCTCATAGAGGCTGCGCAAATATTATGTCAACTTTAACCATTACAGCATTGCAAAGTTCGCTTTATTGGCTTGATAAATATGCTAATTTAGCCATGTTTAATAAACAGCTTGAAGCAATTACGCATCAGCCCGATCTTATTTTACTGCCCGAAACATTCTCGACTGGCTTTGCTATCAATTTAGATTGTGCAGAGCCTGAAAACGGTAAAGTACTGACGTGGTTAAAGGCGCAGGCTCATAAACATAGTGCGGTTATTGCAGGTTCTGTACTTGTTGCACAAGGCGATAAAAAAGCGAATCGGTTTTATTGGGTAAAACCCGATGGTGAGGTGAGTTATTACGATAAACGCCATTTATTTCGCTTAGGCAGCGAGGGCGATTACGTTGTAGCAGGGCAAGCGCGTAAAGTTTTTGAAATCAACGGTTTTAAACTATTACCGCAAGTATGTTACGACCTGCGCTTTCCGGTATTTCAACGTAATAATAACGACTACGATGTAATGATAAACGTAGCAAATTGGCCAGCTGTGCGCCGCCATATTTGGGATACGTTACTTATGGCGCGCGCAATGGAAAACCTGTGTTACGTAGTAGGCGTTAATCGAGTGGGTGACGACGGTAATGGTGTGGCGCACAATGGCGGTACTGCAGTATACGACTTTAAAGGCGATGCATTAACTAAAGCGCAAGATGACACCGAGCAACTAGTTACTATAACACTTGAAAAAGCACCACTGGATGAGTTTAAAGTAGCGTTTCCTGCCTATTTAGATGCAGACCCTTTTACATTAATATAGACACGTTAATTTAGCGCAGAGCCAATAAAGTGTTAAAATAGTCGCTGATATTTTTGTTGGCGGCTAATATACATTATGAACACTTTAATCACTCCTTAGTGAAAACACGTCATTACTGCAAAGTACATTAGCGCGTGTTACTAATAACTTATTTGATAATGCTATTTTAGTGTGTAACGAACAGCACCGATTTATTGCCGCCGAGCAGGCTGAAAGCTCAAATCCTAGTGCATTATTACTCGAACCCAAAGGTAAAAATACCGCGCCTGCCATCGCATTAGCCGCCCACTATGCACTGCAAAATGGGGTTACCGGTCCGTTATTAGTGATGCCTGCCGATCATCATATTGAAAACTTTGATGTATTAACGGCTAAGCTCCCTGAAGCTGTAAAACTTGCCGAGCAAGGAAAGCTAGTTACATTTTCTATTACTCCTACAGAGCCTCATACTGGCTATGGCTATATAAAACAAGGCGCGGCTATTGCTGGAACGGGTTGTTACGATGTTGCACAATTTAAAGAAAAGCCTGACTTAGATACAGCGAATCGTTATTTAGCTCAAGGAGGTTATAGCTGGAATAGCGGCATGTTTTTATTTACCCCAGCAGCCTATTTAAAAGAGCTCGAGCGGTTTGCGCCAAAAATAGCAACAAGTGTCGCTGCAGCCGCACAATTTACTAAAGATTTAGGGTTTACCCGCCCAAGCAATAGTGCGCTTGAGCACTGCCCAAGCGATTCAATTGATTACGCTATTTTAGAGCGAAGCGATAACGTAGTTGTTATGCCTGTTGATTTAAAATGGAGTGATGTAGGTAGTTTTTCATCCCTTGATGCACTTACAAAAAAAGATGAAAACGGTAATAGTTCAAATGCTAATTATATTGCTCAAAAAAGCGCTAATAATTTGGTTATTAACGAGGCTGAACACACTATTGCCACGCTTGGAGTAAGTGACTTAGCAATTATTCATACCCACGATGCCACACTAATCGCAAATCAAAATGAGCTAGATTCTCTGCCTTTGTTACTTAAGCAAATTGCTACAACACAGGCTGATAAACTTAACCATCATCAAGTGGTTTTTCGTCCATGGGGAAATTACCGCACTTTGGTTGAAGGCACTGGCTTTAAAGTTAAAAAAATTACTGTTACCAGCGGTGCTAAGCTTTCGACGCAGCGCCATCAGCATCGCGCTGAACATTGGGTGGTGGTTTCGGGTATTGCAAATGTATGTATTGATGAGCAAGCGTATACGCTAACGCACGATCAATCGTGTTATATCGCCGCAAAACAAATTCATAGCTTGGCTAATAATCAAAAAGAGCCGTTAATTGTCATTGAAGTGCAAACCGGTACTGTACTTGATGAAAGTGATATAGAGCGATTTGATGATAAATATGGAAGGGGTTAAAAAATCAAATCCATGCCAAAAAGGACGTTCCAATACTAATGAGTAAAGTAATTTATAAAATAACGCCGGATGTTAATCATTACAGAGTCATATTTCCTGATAGCGAAGCTTTATGTGAACCTGACCTATGGAAGCCTGATGGTTCATCAAAAGAGTCGACATTAATAAATTTTAGTGCGCATTATAATCAAGAAAAAAAGACTCCTATAGGTGATATGGCAGCAATAAATTTACAGGGTCTTGCTATAAGGGATCATGTAGCAAATGAATTGGCGGAGATTTTTGAAGATTCGGGAGAGTTATTGCCTTTCTATGTAGGTGATGACAACTGGTACTTTTATAATGTCACTCGAAAAATAGAGGGCATCTTAGATGTTGAAATGAGTACTTTTATGCTGCCAAGCTTAAATATTGGATTACAAAAAGCGATATTCAAAAAAGAAAAATTACCTAAGCATAGCTGTATATTTAAAATGCCAGAAGATCGATTTGAAGGTACATATATTTTTGATTCTCGTAAAAATGATAAAGATGTTTCTTTAAACCTCTTTTGTGCCTTGCAAGCACATGGTTTCACAGGTCTTAACTTTGAAGAGGTAGCAAGATTTGATTAACTTAAAGTGAAATTTAAAAAACCTTAACGCTTTTTTAATTTCACTCTAACTGCCCGCGCACAAACTTTAAATATTGCTCTAAGCTTTGTTGCCACAAATCTAACGCTTCATCAAGCATGTTGTTGTGTGGTTTTTTATCGAGTAAGCGGCGCTCTATTTTTTTTAGCGCTATACCATAACGATTAAAACCTAACTGTAAGGCTGTGCTTGCCTGGCGATGTAAAAGCTTAATACATTGCTCTGGATGCTGAGTAGTAAGCTCTTGGCAACGAATGAGTTTATTTCGTGCTGAAAGTACAAATTCGTTATAAATAGACGATACTTCATCTTCACTAAACGAAGTGGTTAGTGTCTCTGCTGCGGTTTCGTCGTACAAAGTGTCAATAAGTTCTACAGTAATATTAGCCGTTTGATTTGATTGAGAGTCGCTAAGTGCTTGGCGAAGCTTTTGGTGTTTAATAGGCTTGCCAACAATATCTTTTATTCCTAATTCTAAATATTCTTTTACTTCGTCGGGGCTAAGGCTTGCAGTAAAAGCGAGCACGGGAGTTCGTTGATTCTTATGATCTATGTGCTTTAGGCGTTTAAGTACTTCTTGGCCTGTTAAGTCAGGTAAGTTCATATCAAGTAACACTACATCAAAGTGATGTTTTTGCATAAGCTCAATAGCGCTTTTCCCATCCTTTGCGAGCTTAATTTTGTGCTCATCGTCGGCCATAAATTCGATAGCAATTTTTTGGTTCAAATCTAAATCTTCAACCAATAATACATCAAGGCCTGTTAGGTAATCTTTAGTCTGGTGTCGCTGCTCTACTAAACTTAGTTCGCCCAAAGTAAAAGTGACGATAAAGCTAAATACACTGCCTGTACCGAGTTGGCTTGCAATTTCGAGTCGGCTACTAAGCTTTTCAAGCAAACGGCTGGTAATGGCTAAACCTAGGCCGGTTCCACCTTTTTCTTTACCTGCGCTACTTTGTACATAAGGTTCTGTTAAGTAAGCTATCTCGTCGTTTTCTATGCCTGGGCCAGAGTCCTTTACACTTATTTTTATGGTGTGTTCAAGTTGTTTCTCTAAAATTAAATCAACTTGAATTTTCACAACACCGTGGTCGGTAAATTTAATGGCATTACCCACTAAGTTAATAATAATTTGCCTAAGTTTTTGTTGGTCGCAGTAATAACAAGCTTGCTCTGGAATATTGCACACAAGCTCAAATTTAAGATGTTTTTGCTCGGCAAGTGGGCTCAGTAATAGACATAAATTATTGAGCCATGTTTTAAATTCTATATCTTCTTCATAAAGTGCTTCATCACTTTGATCTAGGCTTGCGTAATCAAGTACTTTATCTACGAGTAAATTGAGTGATTCGGCGGAGTTTATAATTGCCTCGCAATAAGCTTTATTACGAGTATCACTTGTTTGGTTCATGACAAGCTGAGCGCTGCCTAAAATGCCATTCAGTGGGGTGCGTATTTCGTGGCTAATAGTTGAGAGAAATAGTCCGCGTATTTCTAAGTCTTTTTGCGCTTTATCGGCTAGTTTATTGAGATGCTGCTCTCTGCGTTCATTACACAATAAGGCCATGCCTGCAGCATAGAACATGGGTGCAATGACGCCATTTAAAAATAATAGTGAGCTAAACCAGCCATTAATTAATAGATTACTTTGTTCAATATCGTCCATAAATAACGAGCGGCCAATAAAACTAAAAGCAACGAGAGTCAATATAATAATGTATACAATACTGCCATTAGGATAGGGCGCACGGGCATGTTTGATAAATATAAATAATAAAAATATAGCTTCAGCTATATGTTGTATATCAGATGCAATAACTCGTTCGTGTAAAGAGGGATCATAAAAGGTGTAATAACCGAGCATTACAGCGCTAAAAGCAGTAAATGAGCAGATTAATTTGAAGCCAATACCGTGATAATTTAAAAATTGGCTGAGTGATAGGCAATGCACAATTGAAGCTGCAAACATCATGCTACTGGCAATGCTAATAATAACTAAATTATGTGTATTACCAACAAGGGTAAAACCAATAACAGAACCCAGTAATAAAATAGGGTAAAAAATATAAAGCAGAGTACCCGGAGTTTGCTTGTTTGTTCGCCATGTTAAAAAATTAAGCAAGGTCATTACAACCACTATGGCTATGCTGGCAAAGTAAAGAGTGAAAGAGTCGAGCATTTAGTTTCCAGCGAAGTGATGTTTTAACAAGTGGGTAGTAAATATAAAAACAGACACCTAAGTGTCTGTTTTTATATTTAAACGAAATGCGTATTTAACGAATTTCGTCTGGTATATTTTGCTGCGCCCAAGACAATAGCTCAATGCGATTACGACATTTAGTTTTTCTAAATGCACTGTATAGATGAGTTTTTACAGTGTGCGGACTAATACTTAATTCTTCAGCAATTTCTTTATTTTTAGAACCATTACTCATTAACGAGATAATTGCTTTTTCTCGTTTAGTTAATTTAACTGGTTCTATATCACCTTCAGTTAGCTTATGAAGTGCATCTTTATTAAACTGCAGCATACGGTTTAATGCGTTACACATTATGTCACGGCGATACCAAAGCTGATCTTCCATTAATAAACGAATACCTTTCATTAATACATCGGCGTTATCAGTCGTATAAAACACACCACGAATACCGCTTAATAATGCACGGTTAGCTAGTTCTGGATTTTCGTCTAGGTTAAATAATATGATATCGCATTTAACGCGTAGGTTTACTAATTGTTCTTTTAGCTTTCCCCATGCATCTTTACTTGATGTTTCAATAAACAGTAATCGAGTCCCTTCAGGTATATCTAAAATGTTTGTACCTGTGGTTACGTCAAGGCCTTGCGTTTTTAACAAAGGTTCTAAAACGTTAATGCCAATAGTATTAATTGGCTCTTGATCTAATAACAAAAAGGCAGAACTGCTCATATTTTTATACTCTTTTATAAAGCTGACTGATTAAGTTTATCACGACTTCCACACCTTTTGTATTAGAAAGTCGCTATTTTACTTGAAAACAAGTACGATTTTACGATTATTTAAACATAAAATGTTGCAAATAAGTAATTGTTTTTCGTTTGTTAAACATGAGAAATATTAACATTTGGCACTTAACGTATATTAAAAGAGTACAATAAAAGTCATTATTTAAATAAAACTCTTTTTAACATCTTGATACGGAGGCCAGCCCATCTCTTTCCCTGCAAGCATATGCAAGTGTATATGGTATACAGTTTGCCCACCATGCTCGTTACAGTTCATTACTACTCGATAGCCGTTGTCTGCAAAATTATGTTGTTTAGCTAACTTTGCTGCTACGGTATATAAATTGCCAATTAAGTATGAATTTTCATCATTTATATCATTGATAGTGGCAATTGCTTTTTTTGGGATAATCAATACATGGAATGGGGCTTGAGGATTTATATCTTTAAATGCAAGGGTATCATCATCTTCATAAATAATGTCTGCTGGAATTTCACGATTAATTATTTTTGTAAAAATTGTATTTTGACTCATGGTATGTCCCTAATTAAATATTATGAAATTTAGGCTCACTAATGACAAAATTTCATAGCAGTGTCAAACTGAAAATAACTAAAGGAGTAAATATGCGTAAATCAGTATTAATGGGCAGTGCGGCAGTGCTGTTATTTAGTGTATCGAGTATGGCAGAAAATATTCACTTCCCTGAAGAGTTTGTGCCATTACAAGTGGGAGAGCGTGTTATAGAAAGCTCTCTATTTAGTCGGGTTGATGATTTAGAGCTTGCGCCGGGTACTTATCAGCTAAAATTAAAATATACCGACTTATATGAACAAGGCTTTGACGATCATGAAGTGATTGAGTCAGAACCGTTTTGGGTAGATGTTACCGTTGAAGCTGGGAAAAATTACACTTTGGTGTTTAATCGGGCAGATAACGCCGTGTCGGCGAAACTATTTGCAGAAGTACCAGAAGTGAGTTTACAAGCCAAAGGCAGTTCATTGCCTGAACCCTTAACTGTTATTTCCAATAATCAAATGGAAAAAGTAAAGCCGATGAAACCAATGGTAAGTTCGGCTGTTGTTTCTCAAAAATCAAATAAGCCACTAGGGCCTGTTAATAGTCAGGGGATGCCAAGCGCAGCGAATATGCTTGATTTTTGGTGGCAACAAGCCACAACTGTAGAGCGTAAAGCTTTTTTAGAAAAAGTGACAAAATAACAGAAAAACAAAAGGGCCAAATTTGGCCCTTTTTAGTTTCTAGTTAACGCTATTTATTCAAATAATGCGTCAATAGTACCTTGTGCAAGAGGGTGATACCCAGGACGTGCTTTTAAGTACACGCTTTGTGCCCAGTCTTTTTTACCGTTAGTGATAAGTGATTTATATAACGGCACAATTAACTTACGACGGCCAATACCTGATAAGTGCTTATTAAGTGCAGGGTAAATTGGTTGATAACCATTTCCTACTGCTAGCATAAACCAAGCAAATGCTCGTTCAGCATTAGTTGATTGCGTTAGGTTAAATTCACTATCAAGCTCGCTCATTTTCTCTATGCTTAAATCGCGTGGTAAGTTATTTAAAAAGTGTAGCCACTCATGCACAGACCAATCAGCCGTTGGCAGTTGAGTTGCAGTTGTGTCGCCTTTTAGCCATGCTGCTGTTGCTGTATCTACTTTATCAAATGCATCAGAAGTAGGGTTTGGCGCATCACTTGGTAATCCAGGTTCAAAAATCCATTCGTTTACTTTATCCATGCTTACAACACCAGGATACTTTTCTATTAAGTTAGCTTTTAAGTAAGTAACAAATTGCGCGGTAGTAAGTGATTTAAACGAAAACTCTTTAAAGTACGCTTTTACAAACGGGTCAAATTTATCACGACCATATTTGTTTTCTAGGTAAATTAAAAATAATTGACCTTTAGTGTAAGGCACTGAACTGAATGCATCGTCTGGGTCGCGGCCGTTAAGCTTTAAATTAAGGCGTGTATCTGGTGCATCAATTGTTTTAAGTTGTGCGCGTAAAGACGCTGAATCAAGTGCTTGTTCCATAACTGCACGGTCACGGCCAAATACTTCTTCCATAATGCGGTTTTCAACGTACGAGGTAAAACCTTCGTTTAACCATAAATCTTCCCACGTTGCATTAGTTACTAAGTTACCTGACCAAGAATGAGCAAGCTCGTGAGCAATAAGGTTAACTAAGCTTTTATCACCAGCAACAACAGTTGGAGTAATAAATGATAAGCGTGGGTTTTCCATGCCACCAAACGGAAAACTTGGTGGTAGCATTAATAAGTCGTAGCGACCCCATGCATATTCGCCGTACATCGCGTTTGTTTTGTCGATCATGGCTTGGGTGTCGTCAAATTCAGCAACTGAGGCATCTAAAATTGTAGGCTCAGCAAATATGCCAGTTTGGTGCGACATTGCTTTAAATTCTAAGTTACCTGCGCCAATAGCAATTAGGTAAGGTGAAATTGCTTGTGGCATATCAAAAATGTAGTCGCCATCTTTATAAAGCGCATCTTTGTTGTCGGCACTCATTACAGCACGTATATCTTTTGGTGTATGAATTCGTGCAGAGTAAGTTACACGCATTGCGGGTGTATCTTGCACTGGGATCCAACTACGTGCATGAATTGCTTGCGATTGGCTGTACATAAATGGATGCGTTTTACTTGCCGTTTGCTCTGGTGTTAACCATTGCAGGCCTGAAGCTTCTGGACGACTGTTGTAGTAAATACGAACTACCTCAGCTTGGTTTTTAAACACAATAGTAAGCTTTGAGCCTTTAACGTCATCTCGCTTAGCTAAATCAAAAGTCGCTTTTTTCCAGTTACCGCTTTGATCTTTGTACATTACTTTATCAATGTCTAAGTCGCGGGTATCAAGTACGAGAGTTCTACTTTTGCTGTTGTTCCACTGAAGAGTATGCTCTACAAAACCTTCTAACTGCTTGTCGGCAAAGTCGACATCTAAATCAAGGTTTAAGTGAGTAGTAACAACATCATCAAGGTTAGCATACGAGTTTTGGTCTATCGCATTAGCCATTGCTTGCGAACACATACCCGCCATAGCGAGGCTTAAAAAAAGAGGTTTAATTTTCATCATTACTCTGAACACAAATAAAAAGTGCAGGTTTTATATCACGATTGACACGGCGGGTTGAGTGATTTTTACAATCTAGTGCCACATTTGCGACGATGAGGTAAACTATTGCGATTAGTTACCGGTATTTTTAGAGAGCTTTGTGGCGCATTCATTACACTCCTTACATACATTCGCATTAAACAGCCAATGCCAAAATTTTGTTGAAATTACTCAGCTTGAGCAACTTAAAACGCAAAGTTTTAGCGCGCCGTTTTGTTTGCTAGGCGAGGGCAGTAATACCGTATTTTTAAATGACTACATGGGTACGGTTATAAAGATAGCCTTAAAAGGTATTAAAATTACCGAGCGTGAGAGCAACACACTAATAAGTATTGCCGCAGGCGAAAACTGGCATCAACTAGTTAGCTATTTATTAGAGAAAAATATACCCGGGCTTGAAAATCTAGCACTTATACCAGGGACTGTTGGCGCATCGCCGGTACAAAATATTGGTGCTTATGGCGTTGAAATAGCTAATTTTGTTGAGTTGGTAGAGTACTTTGATATAACCACTAACACTATGCATTTATTAAATAACGAACAATGTGAATTTGCTTACAGAGACTCAATATTTAAACATGCCCTTAAAAATAAAGCGGTGATCACGCAGGTACATTTAGCGCTCCCAAAAAAATGGCAACCAGTATTGAGTTATGGCCCTTTGCAGCAACTTAAGGTTGTTACGCCGCAGGCTGTGTTCGATCAAATAATACAAACTCGCAATAGCAAATTACCTAACCCATATACACTTGCCAATGCGGGTAGCTTTTTTAAAAACCCTATAATAACCAACCAGCAGTTAGCTGAGCTATTAAAGCAATTTGCTGATTTACCTCATTACGAATATGGGCAAAGTCATCATAAGGTCGCGGCAGGTTGGTTAATCGATCAAAGTGGTTTAAAAGGGCACCGCGAGGCAGGTATTGAAGTGCATCAACAACAAGCACTAGTACTTGTTAATCACGGAAATAGTGAAGGCAGCGACCTAATAAAAATAATTAAACACATTCAGCGAGTGGTTTATACGCGTTACAACATTATTTTAGAGCACGAAGTACGTTTAATGGATGCACGCAGCGAATGCCATATTAACGCGGAGCCTAAGTAATGAAAGCACCTGATGGAAACAAACTCGCTATTTTAAATGCTTTAAAGCAAGGTGTTTTTGTATCTGGCCAAGCGCTGGGTGAACAGCTTGGCATTAGCCGAGCTGCGGTAAGTAAACATATTAAAACGTTACAAGAAATGGGCTTGGATATTTTTAAAGTGACTGGCAAAGGCTATTGTTTGAATAGTCAGGTGGGCCTTTTAAATAAAACACAAATTGATCAGCACTACAAAGCGCTAGGTGCTAATACTGCCGATGTAGAAGTACACCCTATTATTGATTCGACCAACAGCGAGCTTATGCGCCGTATACAGGCTAAAACAGCGCTTGAGTCTGGTACTGTTATTGTTGCTGAAATGCAGCAAGCAGGGCGCGGCCGACGCGGCCGTGTTTGGCAATCCCCATTTGGCGCTAATTTGTATTACAGTTATTTTTGGCGTTTAGATGACGGCTTACAAGCTGCAATGGGTGTATCAATTGCGGTAGGCCTTGCTGTTTATGATGCAATTAAAGCGTTATACCAAATTGACGTAGAGCTTAAATGGCCTAACGATATTTATATAAATAAACAAAAACTTGCAGGTGTATTGGTTGAATTAGATGGGCAACCGCAAGGACCTTGTCAGTTAGTGATTGGTATAGGTATTAATTTACAAATGCCAGAAAGTTTTAGTAAAAATATAGACCAAGCGTGGACCGATTTAAATCAACATACTCAAAAGCTTGATAAAAACCAGCTGGTGGCGTCACTTACTTATCATTTAGAGCAGCGTTTAGTGCAGTATCGTCAAACTGGCTTACAAGATATGTATGAGCAATGGAATTCGCTTAATGCGTTTGCTGGCGATTATGTTGAGCTAAATACAGGACACCGAAGCTGGCGTGGAATATGCGAAGGTATTGACCCACAAGGTGGAATACGAATTCGCCAAGATGGTGAAGTAAAAAGTTATTACGGTGGGGAAGTCTCCCTCAGAAAGGCGCAAGTATGAGATTACTGATCGACGTAGGAAATACATCACTAAAAGCTGTGCTGTGGCATAACGAGCAAGCACAACCAGCAGATATAAATAACCTACCTTGGTTACAAATAACCGAAGTGATTTATGCGTGCGTAGGGCGCAGTGATTTACTAAATGATATTCTCGTGCAAGCGGCTAGTAATAATATTACTAGCTTTGAGGCCAAGGTAACCAAAACGCTTGGAAATCTTGTATGCGCTTACGAGCATGTAGCTAACTTAGGCATAGACCGGTGGCTTGCGCTTATTGCAGGCTTTACGTTATATCCAAACACAGCATGCATTGTTGTTGATGCAGGTACTGCGACAACAATTGATGTGCTCAATAGTGAAGGGTTGCATTTAGGTGGCTGGATTTTACCCGGGCTTGATTTAATGACCTCATCACTTACACAAAATACTCAACGTGTTTTTGATGACGGTAAAACTCCATTCACCAATGAACTGGGTAAAAATACGCCTAATGGTTTAAAAAACGGTGCTTTAGTCGCAACCATTGGAGCAATTGAGCAAGCTAAGTTGCACTTAACGGATAAAAAAACAGAGCAAAAAGTACAAATAATTTTTGCTGGTGGCTATGGCTTACTTTTACAGCAGCAATTTGCAGGAAGTATTTTTGATTCATTGCTAGTAATGAGGGGGTTACATTATTGGCGCGAACTAAGTAAAACAACATAAAAAAGTGCAAAAAACGTGTTTTCGCGTGAATATTGAGCATTTAAACTAAAAATTTACACTTTTTTTAATTTTATAGTTGCATCCCAATAAACCTTACTCTAATATCTCGCCCCGTACTAAAGCAGTGCCGACTTAGCTCAGCTGGTAGAGCAACTGACTTGTAATCAGTAGGTCAACCGTTCGACTCGGTTAGTCGGCACCACTTTCCTTTTACCGGAAGTGAATTAGTAGAGAATTATCGTGGAGGGGTTCCCGAGCGGCCAAAGGGATCAGACTGTAAATCTGACGGCTCAGCCTTCGCTGGTTCGAATCCAGCTCCCTCCACCACTTTATTCTTGACGGTTAGAGGTAGTTTAAGAACAGATTTTTATGCGGGCATCGTATAATGGCTATTACCTCAGCCTTCCAAGCTGATGATGCGGGTTCGATTCCCGCTGCCCGCTCCAGTTCTTGTGTTGCTGATATAGCTCAGTTGGTAGAGCGCACCCTTGGTAAGGGTGAGGTCGGCAGTTCGACTCTGCCTATCAGCACCAGTCCTAAGAATCTCCTTGATTACTTCCTTTATCTGTCAGAAAATACTATTTGAAAAAATTAACTTAATCTACCTCTGGTGGATTATTTTCATATGTAATTTAGATACACAAAACTGATAGGTTCCGTCATGGCAAAAGAAAAGTTTGAACGCGTAAAACCGCACGTAAACGTTGGTACAATCGGCCACGTTGACCACGGTAAAAC